>JAFGDX010000409.1 GCA_016931875.1 Prolixibacteraceae bacterium | reverse complement strand
GTTGCTGTGGTTCAGGGAGGAGTGGAAGTCAGTCAGGAATTGCTTTCAAAACGCTGGGACAAAATATTTTTTACCGGAAGCGCGGCAGTTGGAAAAATTGTTTTGCAGGCGGCGGCAAAATACATTACTCCGGTTGTCCTTGAACTGGGAGGGAAAAATCCGGTGGTGGTTGATAAAGATGCCAACCTGCCCGTTGCGGCACGCAGAATTATGTGGGGAAAATTGTTAAATGCAGGCCAGTCGTGTGTTGCCCCCGATTATTTGTTTGTTCACATGTCGGTAAAAGATGAATTTTTGAAATTACTGGTGAACTCAACCGAAGAGATGTTTTCGAACCGGCCGCATGAAAACGGCGATTATACCAGAATTGTAAATAAAGCCGCTGTTCAGCGGCTGGCAAAATTGCTGAAAGGCTCCACCGTATATTACGGCGGGAATTTTGATGTGGAAACCAATTATTTTTCACCTACCATTTTAACCGGTGTTTCGGTTGATTCTCCGGCAATGAAAGAAGAAATTTTTGGTCCGGTTTTACCGGTGCTGGAGTTTTCTGATATTGAAGATGTTTTTAGCTTTCTAAAAAAGGGTGAAAAATCGCTGGCAGCTTTTTATTTTTCGGAAAATCGGAAAAAGCAAAAGGAATTTCTGGATAGAACATTTTCGGGCGATGCGATGATCAACGATGTTGTGATTCATTTTACCAATCTTTCGTTGCCGTTTGGCGGCGTTGGGTACAGCGGGATGGGTTCCTACCACGGGAAGCGGAGTTTCGATGTATTTTCTCACGAGCGTTCAGTAATGAAAACTTCCACAAAACTGGATTTTCCGCTGCGTTATCCGCCGTACAAAAAATGGGTGTTTCGTTTGCTGAAATTTTTATTCCGCTGATTCAAATAAAAAACCCCGGAAAAATTTTCCAGGGTTGATATTGTACATCACATGTATTTATTCTTCATCCATAATTTCGGTCTGCATTCGCACAGAGTCTTCATGAATAAGCTGGAAGAGTATTTTTACAAATGTTTCGTTCATATCCAGTCTTTTTCCGAGGTTCACCCGATTCTCCATCAGTTGTGTCCAGCGGTTCATCTGAAGGGCGGTCACATTGTTTTCTCTTTTGTACTGCCCGATTTGTTTCACGATAGCAACACGCGAAGCAAGAATTTCGAGAAGCTCTGAATCAATTGCGTCAATCCGGTTTCGCAAAACATCCAGTTGGGTTTCAAAATCGGGGTTGTTGGCATTTTCGTGACGAATAACAAGTTTATCCAGAAGTTTTCCCAAATCGGCGGGGGTAAGTTGCTGGGCGGCATCGCTCATAGCACACGAAGGATCTCTGTGTGATTCCAGCATTAGTCCTTCCATTCCCATGTCGAATGCTTTTTGCGAAATTTCAAACAAAAATTCGCGTTTCCCGGCAATGTGGCTGGGGTCGCAAATGATGGGCAGGTTGGGAAGAAGTCTGCGTAATTCGATAACCGTTTTCCAGTTAGGGTAGTTCCGGTATTTGGTTTCCCGGAAAGGCGTAAACCCGCGATGAATGGCAACAATGTTTTTAATGCCTGCCTGGTTGATTCTTTCAATGGCACCCATCCAAAGCTGAACATCGGGATTTACAGGGTTTTTTACCATTACCACAGCATTGGAGCCTTTCACTACATCGGCAATTTCCTGCACCACAAACGGGCTGGCAGTTGAGCGGGCGCCAATCCACAAAACATCCAATCCTGCATTCAGCGCTTCCTCGGTATGATGTGCATTGGCTACTTCGGTACCCACAGGTAATCCGGTTTCTTTTTTAACCATCTGCAGCCATTTTAACCCAATGGATCCAACGCCTTCAAAAGAGCCGGGTCTTGTTCTGGGTTTCCACACCCCTCCTCGGTAAATAAACACACGTTTGTCCTGCGCCAGTAATCTGGCTGTTTCCAGTGCCTGTTCTTCGCTTTCCAGACTACAGGGTCCGGAAATTAAAAGAGGATTGTCGATATGGGGCAACCACTCTTTTATCGGATTTATTTCAAGCTTTAAAGTCATTTTTATTTGGTATAAAGTTTTGTAAATTTTTCTTCATTTTTTAGAAAATGGGGGTTCTCTCCGTCAAGGATTCCCCTTATTTTATTTGCATTTTGTATTAATTCTTTGAGTTTGTCAAAATCATTGTCTTTCATACAATCACGGAACTCCTGCAGATGTTTTATATACACATCCAGCGATTCAACAACATAATGGCAATTTTGTTGAAAAATAGGGTGCCACATGGTATGGGAACTTTTTGCCAAACGAACAGTAGATCGGAAGCCACCACTTGCCAAATCAAAAATAATGTGCCGGTCTTCTTTGGCCTGAACCGCATTTGCCAGTGCATATGCAGCAGCGTGAGGCAGGTGTGAAACAAATGCAGTGCTGTGATCCTGCTCGTCAGACGACATGTAGGCTACACTCATTCCAAGGGTTTGAAACATTTTTTCGGCAAGCGCTACATGTTGCGGCCCCGAATCTTCCTGGTCGCAAAGAATGGTTATTTTTCCTCTGAAAAGATCATCGATGGCGGCTGTTGGCCCCGAGTTTTCCGTTCCCGACATGGGATGGGCGGCCACAAAGTTTTTTCTTTTCGGGTGGTTTCTTACTTTGTCGGCAATCACTTTTTTGGTCGATCCCATATCGATTACCGTAGTGTTTGGCGAAATTTCGTCCAGAACTTTGGGAAGTAACTCCAGCTCTTTGTCAACCGGAATGGCAATAATGACAAGGTCGGCCTCCTGAATTCCGTCTTTTAACGGATAAACACGGTCGACTAATCCAATTTCAACGGCTGTTTTAGCATTTTCACTGTTATTTTCAACGCCGGTCAGTTCATCGGCAAATTTTCTTTTCCGTAAGTCTTTGGC
>JAFGDX010000408.1 GCA_016931875.1 Prolixibacteraceae bacterium | reverse complement strand
GTGGCTTTTCGTGCATTTACCACTTTCAGGGTTTGGTTGTCTTCCACAATTCCGCCCCCTTCGTTTACCACCTTGAGCCGGGCTTCAAATGTAAGCTTGCTTTCGGGGTAAGGTTTTCCGTCGCGGCCCGCCCGGCTGGGATAATTGTTGGCTTTCCCTTTTAAAATTATCTGGTTATTTTCAATTGAAACAGAGTAGTTTTCATGCGGGCAATTGAATCCGGCAGAAAAGTTTAACGCACCGTTTTTGTCGGCTTCCAGATGAATGATGATGGATTGATCGGGATTTGAGGCCAAAACTTCCCGTTTATATTTTACATCGTCAACTTCGTAAATTACTGACGCAACTGCATTTCTGAGGTCGAGTTGCCGCCGGTAGTTCACAGCCCTTTCATGTTCCGGAAAATTCAGAATTACACTTCCAAAAGCCTGGTAACAGAGCTGTCCGAATGGTTCTGACATAAACTGTTCATTTGCCAGTTGTTCCGCTTCGGCTTGTTGGCCGCTCCATAACAACTGCCTTATTTGCGCAAGGTATTGGTGGGCGCCTTCGTTGGCATAATCGTGGGGTTGCCCGCTCCAAAGCGTTTCTTCGTTAAACTGGATGGTATCCGATGCAGCTCCTCCGTAAATCATCGCTCCCAGCCGCCCGTTTCCAACCGGAAGAGCGTCGGTCCATTCCCGGGCCGGTTTATCGTACCATAATCCCACGGAAGGATTCAGTTCTTCCAGAGGCTCCATATACGATTGGCATGAAACAAAAAAAAGTACAATCAAAAATAACACAGGTAATTTCATTTTTTAAATTTGTTAGTTTAGATTTCCAAACTTACAAAGAATATATAAATCCGTTCCAATGAATTTTAATTTTCAGATAAATTTGGAGTTAACGCAGAAACTGGTGAAATTTGAGATAATGATGTATTTTTTGTGAATAAAACAGTTGGATTATGATATTTGGAAAAGTGGATAACCCCGGCGCGGTAAATTTTGTTCTGCCGCATGATCATCCGGATACAAAACAGGTTTTTACAGGTTCAGAAAGTGCACGCGGTTTAAATGTGTATGTGGGATGTGCCAAGTGGAACAGAAGTGATTTAAAAGGATTTTACCCGCGTGGAACAAAAGATGAACTTACCTACTATGCCACGCAGTTTAACAGTATTGAATTGAATGCTACTTTTTACAATATTCCGGCCATTCAGCAGGTAGTTAACTGGCGCGACAAAACACCCGATGACTTTAGGTTCTTTCCTAAAATAACCGGCACAATCAGTCATTACAAACGCCTGAACGGTGTAAGTGCACTGGTTGATGAGTATTGCTCAAACATCAGTAATTTTGAAGAAAAACTCGGGATGGTTTTTTTGCAGCTGCACAACAATTTCACCTTTAAAAATTTTGACCTGCTGAAGGAATTTATTTCATCTTTTCCGGCCGGAATTCCGCTGGCAATTGAGTTAAGAAACAATGCCTGGTTTACTGACAAAGACATAAGCAGCCAGCTTTACGCTGTTCTGGAAAGAAATAACGTTGCCAATGTTCTCGTTGACACTGCCGGAAGACGGGATTTGCTTCACATGCGGCTGACAACACCAACGGCTTTTATCAGGTATGTTGGAGCCAATCACAGTTCGGATTACAAACGGCTGGACGACTGGGTTGAACGGCTGGATAACTGGATTACAGCAGGGCTTGAAAATTTGTATTTTTTTGTCCATCAAAACATTGAAAAGGAGTCCCCTCTGCTGGCCGCATATTTCATTCAAAAGTTAAATGAAAGATGTGGATTAAGTGTGAGGGGACCGCGGCAAAATAATTTGTTCTGAATGTGTTTAATTCTCCGGAATTAAACGAAGCACGGTTCCCGGATTGTTTAACACAACATAGATGGCTCCGTCGGGCCCGGTGGAAACATCGCGAACCCGGCCGGCGCCTTTCAGAATTACCTGCTCGTGAACAACCCGTTCCTCTTCAATTTGAAGCAAACGCACTTCTTCGTATTTTAAAGCGCCAACCAGCAGCCGGTTTTCCCATTTTTTAAAAAGACTGCCCCTGTAAAAATCAAGGCCGCAAACGGCAATGGAAGGTTTCCAGTACAGGATGGGTTGTTCCATTCCTTCCTTGTGGGTTTGTTCGGTAATAATTGTTCCGTTGTAATTCAGCCCGTAGGTAATTACCGGCCATCCGTAATTTTTCCCTGCCCGGATTAAATTTAATTCATCGCCGCCCATCGGTCCGTGTTCGGTAGCCCACAAATCACCTGTTTCGGGGTGAATGGCCATTCCCTGAATATTCCGGTTTCCGAGCGAATACAACGATTGTATTGAATTTCGTTCAGCATAGTAAGGGTTGTCCTTTGGTACCGACCCGTCTTTATTTATCCGGTGAACTTTTCCGTTTGGACGGGTAACATCCTGTGCATGTTCGCCGGTGCCCCGTTCGCCAATGGCAAAATACAAATACCCTTCCGGATCGAAAACAATGCGGCAGCCATAATGGTGTCGTGTAGTTCGGTAGGTTTCGTGAGGCGCTTCAAAAATCACCTCGTTTTCGGTCCAGGTGTTGTTTTTAATTTTGCCCCGTTCCAGGCGCGTCATTGCCGGAGGACGGTTTCCGCCCGCTGCCGGTAAAACATGGCTGTAGGCAAGATAAATCCATCCGTTTTTTTCATAATCCGGATCCACGGCCACTTCCATTAATCCACCTTGCCCTTCGTGTAAAACCTCGGGGGTGTTTTGAACCGGTTCGTCCTGTAATACTCCGTTTTGAACAACACGCAACCTGCCCGGTCTTTCAGTTATCAGGGCAGTATTTTTATCAATAAAATCGATGGCCCACGGAATTTCGAGCCCATCGGCAAAAGTTTCCACTTTTATATTGTAATCCATGGTTTCAAGTTCAGCGGGGATGGGTGGTTTTTGCGCACCTGCATTATTTTCCGACTCGCGGATGTACTGCACAATGGAACCAATTTCTGCATCAGAAAGCGTTGCCTGGTACGAAGGCATTCCCAGGTGCGGAATACCAAATTTGATGTTTCGGGTTACATAGCCATTTTCAGCGCCAAATTGCCAAATTCCGTCGATTAAACTGGTGGCATTTCCCCCATTTAAATCGGCCCCGTGACATTGTGCGCAGTTTTGCTGATACAACGTAGCCCCATTTTGAGAAAATGTGGTTGTTGCAGAAAGTGTGAAAAGAAATAAAATAAACAAAGGTTTTGCAGAGAATAATTTTAATTTCATTTTTGCTGATTTAGATTATTAGCTTATGTAAACAAATATTAACGATTTTGTTCAAGTTAATAGCTTAATTTTTATAAAATTACCCATTTGTTTTGAGATTTAAAACCTTTTGAAGGTTGTTGTGGTTGTATTAATAATTTGAGTTGAAACAAAAGAATAAAAATATCATCCTTGCCACCGAGTTTGTTGTTCTTTTTATTGGTGTACCCCTGTTTTTGTTTTTTGAAGAGAACATCATTCATCCCAGTTCAGTTCTACTGCCCATTTTAATTGCGCTGATACTCTATTTCAAACAACAAAAGGACTTTCATTTGCGCGATTTAATCCGGCTGAACATTTCAAAAAGAACCTGGTTACAACAGTTTTTTGCCGTGATAGTTACAGGCATCTTTTTGCTTGTTTTTGTTTTGATTTTTGAACCTGAAAACCTGTTTAATCTGCCCCGGAGAAATCCGGCAATCTGGCTGGCAATGCTTGGATTTTATCCTGTTTTTTCGGCCTACGGACAGGAAGTTGTCTATCGAAAATTTCTTTTTATGCGGTATTCCGGGCTGTTTCGGAAGCGATGGGTTTTAATTTTGGCCAGCGCGGTAACATTTAGTTTTGTACACATTGTTTATTTTAGTGTACTTTCGTTGGTGCTCACATTTTTTGCCGGAATTTACCTGGCCTGGCTTTACAGCAAAACAAAAAGCGTATTGTTTACCGGCATCATTCACGGTATTTTGGGGTTTCTGATTTTTACGGTGGGTTTGGGCCAGCATTTCTGGTTGGATATGATGCAGTGGCTGTAAACGCTTTATTCCAGATAGTGCGAAATTACTTTTGCCCACAGGTCGTATCCTTTTTTATTCATGTGCAATCCGTCATCAATAAACAAATCCTGAAAAACATTCCCGTTTTCATCCAGCATCGGAAACCAAACATCGGCAAATTCAAGGTTTTCATTCCGGGCGCAATATTTTTTTAAACGTTTGTTTAATTTTTCGTATTCTTTTTTCAGATTTTCCCTGGCAATGCTGGGTTTGGGTGAAATAAAAATGATTTCTGTTGAAGGTAAATCCTGTCTTATTTTTTTGTATAATTCTTTGGCTTGTCGTTTTATTTTCCCGGGTTTTTTATCGCCGGCAATGTCATTATCTCCTTCATAAATAAACAGAATTTCAGGTTTTGGTTTTAGAATGAGTTGATCGTAGTAATAAAGCAGATCGCTAAAATGCGAGCCGCCAAACCCGTTGTTAACGATATTGTAATCCGGATAATATTCCTGAACATCTTTCCACATTCTGATACTTGAACTGCCGGCAAAAACCACCCGTTTTTTATTTGAACTGAAATTGTATTCCCTGTTTAAAAGTTCGTCTACCTGTTCTTTGAAACGACTGGGGTCCTGTGCATTGGCGATGATTATTCCGGCAAAAAGGAAAAGCAGGACAGAATAAAATGTACGATTATTCATTCGTAGTTAGTTTATAGGTTCGTATTTCAACGGGCTGTAATTGGGGTAATTGGCTGGTTGGGTTTTCAAAATAAAAATAGGCAGTTGACGACCAGTCGTCGGTACGGTAGAAATTGGTCCAGCCATCAATAAGATCGTTGTTTTTTAAATCTACCGGCTGTTCCATGTCCATCAGGCGAACAAAGTCAGTGGCATCCTGAATGGTTACCGGAATCAGCGGGGCTCCGGCATCGAGCATTTCAATCACCTTTTCCTTCTGGTTTCCGCCCATGGCCTGGATAGTTACACGGATGTCCTTTTCAAAAAAAACAGGGTCGGGGATGTGATAGCGATAAAATGTCCAGTGATCGTTTTCCGTATCGGCCACCAAACAGCC
>JAFGDX010000407.1 GCA_016931875.1 Prolixibacteraceae bacterium | reverse complement strand
TCCATAACAACATCAATTGTATTTCTTCCCTGTACTTCAACTTCGAGGGGTCTGAATCCGACAAACGAAAATACAAGTATGGCGTCCCGGGGTACATTGATGCTGTAATTCCCGTCGGCATTTGTTATGGTGCCATTGTTGGTTCCTTTTTGTAAAACACTTAGCCCCGGAAGTGCCACCCCGTCGGCTGCAGAGGTTACTGTTCCGGTAACGGTAATGTTTTGCTGCGCATCTGATTGCAATCCGGTTTTTGAGGCAAAGGTTCCCGGAATAAAAAGAATGAACAGAATACAGGTAAAACAGTACCTTGCGATATTATGGTATAAATAATTGTATTTCATATCAGTAAATTTGAATTGATTATTTAACTACTTCGAATGAAAGTACCAGCGCATGCGTATTCATTGGAAGATAATCGGGGGCCGCTGCCATAAACATAACCAGTTGCATCCGTTCATCTGTAATTTCTTTCAGAATTACTTTTTGCTGGAAATCCCTGAATCCAATAAATTCCGTTCCTGAAAAATCAAGTGTACTTACATTTTGATATGTCACTGTTCCATCGCCGCCGTAAACCGAAGCAACGGTAAAATCTTCTTCTTCGGTATAAGTAAACGTGGCTCCTGTTTCAGGTGTATATCGGGCAATACAGAGTCCGTAATCCTGGCCGTTGGCATTAATAATATCGGCGCCGCCATTTAGAACAAACTGATAAACTATGCCTCCAAATGCAGCTCCGTCGTTTTTAACATCGTGCGTGTAGCTTCCGTCGTTATAAAAGGTAAATTCATCTTTGTAAATGTCACCCATTCCAAATTCAAGGTCAAATATTCCGGTAGGGAGTGGACTGGGTGTTCCGTCCACAACCGAGAAACTGGCATCTGAATTGGCAAAATAATCGCCTCCAGAACTGTGATCGGCGGTTAATTTCCATGTTTTTCCATCATAGTCGGGTTGGGTGTGGTCTCCGGTAAGCAGTGCATACGGAGTGAGAGCAATGGCTAAATTCACCTCATTGGTAACAGAGTTGCCTTCAGTATCGGTAGCCGTTAAGGTAGCAACATAATAACCACCCTCGTTGTAAATGTGTACCGGATTTTGTTCTGTACTGGTTTGTCCGTCACCAAAATCCCACGACCATGCAACTGCGCTGTGTGTAAGTGCTGTAAATGCTACCTGTTTGTCCTTTACACTGTGAAATATTTCGGCCGACAAAGGAAAAACAGGCCTGTCAGTTTCTTCGTTGCAGGAATAAAACAAAAGCATTATTCCGGCAATTTGACTAAAAAGCAAATAGTAGATTAATTTTTTCATAGCAAAATAGATAGATTAATGATATTCATAATGATGTATTCCAGACTTAATTTTGAACTGAAAATGAGAACCGTTGCGTAGTATCAATGAACACTGTATTAAATTTACAAAATACCGGGGAAACATTTTTCCATTTAAAGATCTTTCGTTTGCATAATGAATCGAATAATTACCCTTATTTTTATTTTATACCTGTGCGGAATAAACATAAAATCTCAGTATTAAATTTATAAAGGGTTGTGGCAAAAAACAAATGGAAATTTGTTTCTGTTACGTAGTATTTTGTCTTTTGGGAGCCATCTGAAAGAAAATAAACGGGTAAAATAAGTTAAAAAAGTATTGGAATTATTTTATGTTAATTTCAAAACAAGGAACGCAGGTTTTAAATGTATTCTTTTTTGTGCTGTAGTATTTCAGAATGGTAATTGTTTTCAATAAAAGAAACTCCGTAGTATTTGCCAGTTACAATTAAAGTTTTGGAATAGCATATTAAAGTTCAAAAATCCGGAAGAGAAAAACCTGAAAGCATTTACAATTTAATCTTTACAGCCGAATTGGTCTTTTTGAACAAAACAAGAAGCTTACCAATTAAATTTTATCTTTTTTTGCCTTTTCTTTTGTTTTGAGGCTAAATGGGTTTAGCATCAAAACACCTGTCCTGTCTGCTATACAGCATTTTTTTCATGTATAAACTATCTTGCTTGAAAATACTTGTATTAAATTTTATTGACTTTGAATGAGTTAATATTTAATGTATAATATCCAAAATTTTGGAAAAGTATATCATGGTTATGTTCTAATTTTATATTCTGAAATATGGGTATAAGAAAAACTAAGATTGTTAAAATAATAGAAGGATAAAAAATAAGGTTATTGTGTTTTTTACGCTTTATTGAAAATTTGGAAGTTTAAAAGTTAAGGTTTTGTATGCATTAAATTTGAATAGTTTAGTTAGGTGTAAGTAAGGTTTCTGCAATTGTGCAAAACCTTACTTTTTAATGTTGGTACAGTAAAAACAAATTCACGTTAATGAATAAAAATGTTGAAATAAAATTGAAAGTTTCAACAAAATAAATGGAAAAACTAAAAGCACATACTATTATCTGGCCCGCAATACTGACGGTTGGTATGGCATTCGGAACGGCCTGGGCAGTGCGCGGGCAGTTTGGTCACGAACAGGGAGCGGCCTGGGCGGGAGGAATAGGGGTGCTTATTCTGGTACTTGTATCGCAACGAAAAGACTGGTACATAAAAATTCTTCCGCTTGCCTTAAGTTCAGCTTTTGGATGGGGAGTTACCGGAATGATTAGCTACGGAAGAGTGGTTGGTTATGGCCGAAGCGACCATTTACCAAATGCTTTTTACGGCTTGCTGATGCTTTTTGTAATTGGGGCTTTGTTTGGTTTGCTTGGTGGAGGGTTAACCGCACTTTCCCTCGAATCGGCAAAAGAGAAAAAAGTAAACTGGGCGGGTTTGTTTACTGAAATGACTGCCGGAGCCCTTATCGTTTACGGATTTTTGGTGATGCAACTTGAAGTGCTGATGACCCCGCCCCGTTCGGAAGCATGGGCACTATGCCTTGGTGCTGGCCTGGCAATGATGTGGCACATGGCACGGAAAGGATTTCTGACTTCGCTGCGGGTGGCGCTTTACACCGCTTTGGGAGCCGGATTTGGGTTTGCTTTTGGCAATTTTCTGCAAATTTTGGGAAATGTGTTGGAAATTCGTTTTAACATGTGGAATGTGATGGAATACAGCATTGGCTTTTTTGGCGGAAGCTCACTTGCCTATTCCATATTCACTTCAAATTGGCCAACAGAAACCAGAAAGCCTGAAAAATGGGAAAATGTTACCTCGTTTTTGGTGGTTTTTGTTTTGATACCAATGGTTGTTTTTCGTGAGTCGTTGCAATACAACTATTTTTTTTCCAGGTTTCGCGAATATGATATGACAGGAAATGTTGCATTGATAAGTACAATTTTATCTGTATTTTTTATTGCACTTAGCGTTTTGTTTATTTGGCTTATCCTTAAAAAATCCAACTTCAGAATTGCAAAGAGCGAGATATTATGGATAACAACCATTTATTTTGGTCTTTACATTCTTTTAAGTTATTTGGTTACAGGTGTAGTGGCTGGTAAAATTATGTCAAATCATGTTTTGTATGTTGCGAATCTGATAATCATTCTGTTGTTGTTAAAAAGAAAGTTGGTATCATTCACCTCACCGGTAAATATTCGCAAAAGCAGTAAACCTTTTTTTCTGTATTTGGTTGCTGTAGTAGCAGTAATTCTGATTTTAGCCATTGTCTCTGTGAGCATTCACGAAGAACTGGCAGGAGCACATAACCGTTTTGGTTAGTACTATAAAGTGTGCTACCTCAAAATATGTCCGATTTTCAAATAACTGAAAATTTGATTATGATTAATGAAATATTAACATAAATGTAATTTTTTTTGCTGATTTGAAAATCATTTAGTTAAAATTCCATATGTAAATAGTAAAATTCCACTGGTTTTAAAGTTTTTCATTATTGAAATTTGTATGAAGCGATTTTAAATTATCGCATAAAAAATTTAACCAAATAATTGTTGTATGAAAAAAAGTATTTTGCAAACATTCATTTTAGGTATGTTTTTACTTTTTACAGGTTCAGTTTTTGCACAGATAAATGTGAGAGGAACCGTAAAAAGCGATGCAGGTGAGTTGCTGCCTGGGGTGTCTATTGTTGTAAAAGGCACAAATACGGGTGTGATTACCGATTTTGACGGGAATTACACCTTATCGGTGCCCGATGCACAATCGGTGCTGGTTTTTTCCTTTGTAGGGATGCAAACCCAGGAAGTACAGGTAAACGGTAGAACAGTTGTAGATGTAACACTGGTTACCAGTTCTATCGGAGTTGACGAAGTAGTGGTTACTGCTTTGGGAATTTCGCGTGAGAAAAAATCGCTGGGATATTCGGTTTCTGAAGTAGAAGGAGAGGATATTCAGCGCGTGGCGCAGGAAAATGTTCTGAATTCTCTGGCCGGAAAAGTTTCCGGTGTACAAATCAGCTCCACAGGCGGAGCCGGTTCATCAGTGAGTATGGTAATTCGCGGGGCTTCTTCGCTAACGAGCGATAACCAGCCGCTTTTTGTGGTTGACGGTGTTCCGATGAATAACACATTAAACAACATCACTGAAATTGGACGCGACAATAAAGCTGATTATGGGAATGCAATTTCCGATATCAGTCCGGAGAATATTGAAAGCATCTCGGTTTTGAAAGGCCCGAGTGCTGCCGCACTTTACGGTTCGAGAGCCGGTAACGGTGTTGTTCTTATTACTACCAAATCGGGTAAAAAAAGCGACGGGCTGGGAGTTACAATTACTTCAAATACCGTTGTTGAAGAACCTTACAAGTTCCTTGAAAAACATCATTTGTTTGCCAACGGACAGCGTCCGTATACACAAGACAACCGCCCCAACAACGGATTGCCTTATTATATTGTTCCGGTTGGCGATTCCTACTGGGTTGGTCCGGAAATGGACAAAGGTATGATGGTATATCAATGGCCCTATTTTAATGAAAATGGGGAGGTGGAAGCTACTGAATTGGTTTCGCACCCCGATAATTTTAAAAATTTCTTTGAAACAGGGGTAACCACTACCAATGGTTTCTCCGTAACCAATGCCAATGAGCGCGGGAATTACAGGCTTTCGTATGACAATATGCAGAACAAAGGTTTGATTCCAAACAGCGATTTGCATAAAAATTCCATCAGCCTTAATTCTACCTTTCAAATTGTTGATGATTTAACTGTAAGTTCAAGTTTTAATTTTATTTCATCGGGTGCCGACAATCGTCCTTCAACAGGAAACAGGGGAGCCAACCCATTGCAGGCATTGTACGATATTAATTCGCATATCGACATTAATGATTTGAAAGATTACTGGGAACCCGGTCTGGAAGGAATTCAGCAGCGTGCGCCTTATACGCTCGATTTAAAACCCGATGGCACGTATGAAAAAATTGATATGATAAATAACCCGTACTTCCTTGCCAACGAGGTGAATAACGGCTTCCGCCGTGACAGGGTGTTTGGAAATGTTCAACTCAACTGGCAGATTACTTCCGACTTTTCAGCAATGGCCCGGTACACACACGATCAGTTTCATGAAAAGCGGGAAACCAAAATTGCGCCCAGCTATACAGGAGATGCAAACGGAGTTTACGGGTTGGTAAATATGTACCGGAGGGAACAAAATGCTGACTTTCTTTTTACGTACGACAAAAATTTTGGCGACGTAAGTTTAAAAGCATCGGCAGGTGGTAATTATATGTATCAGTTTGCCGAGAACAGCAGTGCACAAACCAAAAACAGAGGCTCGGGTTTAATTGTTCCCGGAATTTACACCCTGAGCAACATAGCACCCGATAATATTCAATACGGGTCGGGAATGAGCGAAAAAGCCATCTACAGTTTGTATAGTTTGGTCTCTCTGGGATATAAGGATGCTGTTTATCTCGACCTTACTGCACGTAACGACTGGTCGAGTACCCTTCCGGAAGAAAACCGCTCTTATTTTTATCCCTCAGCTTCGTTGAGTATGTTGCTGAACAACATGTTTGACATGGGTGAAAATGTTTCGCTGGCAAAACTGCGTGGAGGCTGGGCAATGGTTGGTAACGACACTGATCCTTATAAATTAATGGCCGTAATGGGCAATGCCGGCGCCTGGGGGAACGAAACCCGTTTATCTACCTCGGGAACACTTCTGCTGCCTGATTTAAAACCCGAAATTCAAACCTCGTGGGAAATTGGTGCCGATCTGGCATTTTTTAACAATCGCCTGAGAATGGATGGAACCTACTATGAGGCGGAAAATGAAAACCAGATTTTAAGTATCGGACTTCCACCTTCTTCGGGGTACACCGGAAAACAAATCAACGCAGGTTTAATTTCAAGCAAAGGTATTGAACTTTCACTTGGCGGAACACCGGTTCAAACCCGCGATTTATCATGGGATGTAAATTTTGTATTTTCAAAAAACAGAACCCGTGTGGAAGAACTGGCGGAAGGTTTTGATTACATTGTACTCTGGACCGATGCCAAAGGTGGAGCGGTTACCCGGGTTGGCGACGAAATCGGTCAGATTGTGGATGATGTTATCGTTCGGGTGGATGACCCGAATTCTGAGTATTACGGATGGCCAATCGTTGATGAAGAGGGCTGGGATGATGCCGACAACTGGGAAAACTACATGGAACCCGGAGACAATACAGCTGTTATCGGAAACTTTAACCCCGACTTTACCCTGGGGATGCAAACTTCGCTTTCGTATAAAAAATGGACTCTGAATGCCAGTTTCGATTGGAGAGTTGGCGGGCAGTTTGTTTCTCAAACCTTCCGTTACGGTGAATCGGATTTACACACAGAACGCTGGTTGAACCGCACGGTTAAACTCAACGGGATGAGCGGTGCTGAAATGGCACAATACCTCAGAGATCACGCCGATGAATACCTGTCGCCTGATGGTGAATTCTTTGTGGTAGTTGGCGGCCCGACTGCCGAATACGGAGGCCTGCCCCATACCGAAGATGGTATTACATTAAACGACGGTGTATTTATGCCGGGTGTGGAAGGATACTACGATGATAACGGAAACTTTGTGATGGTGAAAGAACATCTTGGCGATACCGGAACACCAACCATTCGCTACCAGGATTTCTACGGTTGGAGTTATACCAGAAATGCCACATTTGATGCTGATTTTATCAAATTACGCGAAATTTCGGTTTCCTACCAGTTGCCTCCGTTAAAATCGATAGGGATAAAAAATGCATCCGTATCGCTTTACAGCCGGAATATTATTCTTTGGACCAAAGCCGGAATCGGCATCGACCCGGAAACGGCATTCCAGGCTGAAGCCGGTGCACAGGGTAGCGGAATCCAGTTTAAACAGGGAATTGAGAGATACAATGTAAACCCATGGACTATACCCGTGGGAGTGAAGCTAAATATAAGTTTCTAAAAACCTGTAAATTAAAACAGGAAACGAACCTGAAATTGAATCATCTGTTTTTTTTAGCAAGTATGATTCGTTTCACCGGGCGTTCCAAAGAATACATTTTGAAAATAAAAATTCTAATAAGATGAAATTAATAAAAACAACATACAAATTACTTCTGGTTCTGTTGGTTGTGGTTTTTGCTTCGTGCAATGAACAACTTACTGATCTGAATGTGAATCCGAATGGTGTGGATCCGGCAACGGTTAATCCCAACCTCATGGTTCCAACAATTATTTCTTCAACAGCACAATACTATCTGAGCGAAAGCTATCACGGAGGCGCGGCCGGTGTGATGCAGTATGTTCAAAAAAGCGGTTGGGGAAACGAACTGAATAAATACGACTGGGATGGTTCCCGCGACTGGACAACACAATATGGTAATCTGAGAAATGCAAAACACCTGTTTGAGCGTTCGGAAGAAGAGGGAATGGAATTTCAGCAGGGGGTTGCTCTGGTAATACGGGCCTTTAATTTTGGTTACATTGCCGATTCGTGGGGCGATGCTCCCTACACAACGGCTTTAAATGCGCAGGAAGGTGAGCAGGAAGATCTGTTTCCTGTTTTCGATTCGCAGGAAACCATTTACAAGGGAATTATTGAGGAACTGAAACAAGCCAATACGATGCTTTCCAAATCGTTGGGCGAATATTCCGGTATCAATCAAAATGCCGATTTACTGTACTCAGGCAGCCCTGCCAAATGGAGAAAAATGGCCAACTCACTTATGCTGAGATATTACATGAGGATTTCTGAAAAATTGCCTGATTATGCAAAAGCCGGTATTGAAGATATTGTGGCCAATCCAAATCAATACCCCATTTTCACCTCTGTTGATGATGATGCGGCCATGAGTTTTGTTGGCTCTTCAAACGACGACTCGTGGCCTGCAAATACAACCTATGATGCATCGGAAAGTAATTTTGACAGGATTCAGCTTTGCGCCGGGTTCAGAGATGTGCTGGTTGAATACAACGACCCGAGAATCGATGTTTGGTTTAACAAAACTGAAGTACCAATCAAAGTTTCTGATGCGCACGCGGAAGATGATGTGGTTGTTGACGGAGTTCGCTATTTGCGCCCCGATTATATGGCTGCAAATGATTTGGTGGTTTACAATAAAGACACCTGGGTGGATGATGTTGAAGCCGGAAAAACACTGGTTGATACAATGGAATACGCCGGATTGCCAATCGCCTCCACAACCGGCGATGGTTCGGGATGGAACCTCAACCCCAATAAAATTCAGGGTGGGCCCAATGTACACAATTCTGCACTCGACGATAAATACAAGGAAGCAGAAGGTGAATATTTGAAAGCAAGGCTAATTTCCTATGCCGAAGTTTGTTTTATCCTGGCTGAAGCCGCCCAAAAAGGCTGGTCGGTTGGAGGACAGCAAGACTGGTATGAGAAAGCAGTTAAAGCATCGTTTGACACATGGGGAGTTGGTGATGATTATGATGCCTATATTTCGGAACCCGGTGTGGCTTACAATGGTTCGCTGGAGCAGATAATGGAGCAGAAATGGATTGCCAACTGGACCGTTGCACACGAAGCATGGTGCGACTGGAGAAGAACCGGTTATCCAAATCTTACCATTGGCACAAAAGGGGTGCGCGATGCAATGCCAATTCGTTTTCAGTACGGAAGCGCCGAAATAGCCAGAAATGCTGATAATTATTCAACAGCGGTTGAGAATTTGCAGGAAACACCATTTACTGCTACCGATGGTAAAGACAGTGCATGGTCGAAATTCTGGTTAATTCAGGGAACCGGAAATCCATATTAATAAAACAATACAGAAGAAGAGGACAGGAGTTCCCTGTCTTCTTCTTTTCATATGTGTGACCCCTTGAATACCTGTATTTTTCAGTTTGAAAACATTTCAAGGTGTGTTGTTATGCAACTTCAACGGTTTGGTATATTTTTGTTTGTCACCTTCTTTTCCGGCAGTTTATTTG
>JAFGDX010000406.1 GCA_016931875.1 Prolixibacteraceae bacterium | reverse complement strand
TTTGTTAATTTTATTTAACGAACCTACCTGGTTCAATGGTAAACGAACAATTCTCGACTGTTCAGCAAGCGCTTGAAGAATGGACTGACGTATCCACCATACGGCATAGGAAATAAACTTAAAACCGCGGGTTTCATCGAATTTTTCTGCTGCTTTAATTAATCCCAGATTCCCTTCATTAATAAGGTCGGGCAAGCTAAGACCTTGATTTTGGTACTGCTTGGCAACCGATACGACGAATCGTAGATTTGCTCTGGTCAATTTTTCTAAAGCAGCCTGATCTCCTTTTTTAATCCGTTGTGCTAATTCGACTTCTTCTTCTACTGTAATAAGTTCTTCTTTTCCTATCTCCTGAAGATACTTGTCTAAAGAGGCACTCTCCCGATTAGTAATTGACTTTGTGATCTTTAGCTGTCTCATAAACTCTCCTTAAAAAACGTGCAAATATAGAACAATATAATGGAATGATCAAGGTGGAGACGCATCAAAAAAATGTTTGATAATAAATAGTTAAAGATAAATAATAAGCATGGTGTTTATTCGGTTCCAAAAACAAAATATGCTAATTCTCCATTCGGATATATACCTTCAACCAAAATTCCTCCTCTTGCATTTCCAATCTCTCTTTTTAAATCATTGACCTCATAAATGGGCTTTTTGTTCACGTTGGTGATAATAAATCCTTCTTTGAGGCCTGCTTCTTTTAGTTTTCCCTTATCTAACTTCTTAATTTTTATTCCATAATCAATATTCAGGCTGTTTTTCTCGCTGCTGCTAATTTCCTCAAAATCAGCCCCTAAGTATGATGATCTGTCTCTTACAATTTGTGTGTCACCGTGTTTATTACGTAGCGTTACAGTAAATTGTTTCTTTTCTCCGTTACGAAGAGCGACAATTTTTACATCATCGCCCGGACGGTACTGGCTTATTTTCTCCTGCAATTCTGCGGATGTTCGTACTTTGCTCCCCTGAACTTCAATAATAACATCTTCGGCTTTGATTCCTGCTTCTCTTGCTGCACCATTTTCAGTAACTCCGGCTACATAGACTCCTTCAACGATGTCAAGGTTTAAATTATCAGCAATTTCAGCATTTACATCGCCAATGTTTACTCCCAGTAATGCACGTTGTACTTCGCCAAATTCTTTTAAATCATTGACTACTTTTTTAACAATTGAAACCGGCACAGCGAAAGAATATCCGGTATATGAACCCGTTCTGGAGGCAATGGCGGTATTTATTCCAACCAGCTTTCCTTGCTGGTTTACCAATGCACCGCCACTGTTTCCCGGATTAACGGCTGCATCGGTTTGTATAAACGATTCGATTGCCATTTGATCGGTATTTATTCCGAGGTTACGTGCCCGGGCACTTACAATTCCGGCGGTTACTGTAGAGGTAAGATTAAACGGATTCCCAACAGCTAAAACCCATTCGCCCAGTTTGAGCTGGTCAGAGTCTCCGTAAGTTAAATAGGGTAAATTTTCTGCTTCAATTTTTAAAAGAGCAATATCTGTCGATGGATCAGTTCCAACCAACCGGGCTTCAAATTCTCTTTTGTCGTTTAATATGACTTTTATTTTTTGTGCTTCCTCAATAACATGGTTGTTGGATACAATATACCCGTCATCAGATAGTATTACACCTGAACCAAAACCCTGGGCAATTTGGGGTTCCTGGTATCTTCGTAAACCAAAAAATTCATCTAAAAACGGATTTCCGCTTGACCACCCACCTCCACGCACCGATTGTGTGGCAATATGAACCACAGAGTGTATCGAATTTTCCGCAGCAAAGGTGAGATCAGGCGGTGAGGCACTGTTTTCGCCAGGGAAGGCAGCGTATTGAAGGGGTTGTTTTTCGGTTATGGTTACTACTTCTTTTTTATCAAAAAAAGTACTGTATGCCCAAACTGCAATAAAAGCTCCGGCCAGCACCAATAAAAATGTAACTGAATATCTTCCTAACTTTTTCATAATTCTACTATCAATTATTCGTTCTTACTTGTATTCAAAATTTTATATTTCTGCTGTGTTAAACGCAAATATACTGCCACTGTTTATACAGGGCGCGGTAAGAACTCTATCATTTTGCATTATTTAACAACCTGAATGAACTTTTGTTAAAAAGACAAAATTTTAAAAATTCAACATGTAATTTTGTCAGTTAGTATTTCTTCTTGTGAGGTACAACAAACCATTTTCTATCCAGTTCAACCGGCGTATAATTTAACAGATAATTTAGTACTTCACCGGCATTACCGGCAATGTGAAATAATTCTCTGTAAATTTCCTTTGCGAACATTTCGGTGTACGATACTTCAAATTGTTTAAAAAGATATTTGTAAAAGTTATTGGTATTTAAAAATACAATGGGTTTTTTGTGGTAGGAGAGTTGTCGTAATGTCATAACTTCCAAAATTTCTTCCAGGGTGCCAAATCCACCGGGCATGGCCACAAAGGCATCAGAAATTTCGCGCATTTTTGCTTTTCGTTCCTGCATGTCGGCAGTGATAATTACTTCATGGGCATTGGCCGAAGCAAGTGAGAAGCCATTCAACCGTTCCGGAATAATTCCAATGGTTTTAGCTCCTGCTTTTCCTGCAGCAACGGTAATTGCTTCCATAAGGCCTACATTGGCCCCGCCATTGATCAACGTGTGGCCACCTTCGCCAATAAGTTTTCCCAATTTTTCGGCTTCCCTGAAATAAACATCAGGGATGGCGTTGCTGGAAGAAGAAAATACGCAAATGTTCATTTTGAGTTGTTCAAACTTTTTTTGCTGCAACTTTTATGCATCGATATTTGCGTAGGTTGCATGATCTTCAATAAATTTTCTGCGGGGGGGAACATCGTCGCCCATTAACATTGAGAATATATGGTCGGCTTCTGCAGCACTCTCAATGGTTACCTGCTGCAACATGCGCGATTCAGGATTCATGGTGGTTGACCAAAGTTGTTCGGCATTCATTTCACCCAAACCTTTGTAACGTTGTGTATGAACTACACTTTCATTGCCATCGGCCCATTCGCTGATAATTTGCTGACGTTGTTTTTCAGACCAGGCATATTCTTCCTTCTTTCCTTTTTTTACCAGGAAAAGGGGTGGCGTTGCGATGTATAAATAGCCGGCTTTAATTAAATCCTGCATGTAGCGGAAGAAGAAAGTCATGATGAGTGTGGCAATATGGCTGCCGTCCACGTCGGCATCGGTCATAATTACTATTTTATGATACCGGAGTTTCTCCATATTTAAAGCTTTTGAATCTTCTTCTGTTCCGATGTGAACGCCAAGTGCAGTGAAAATATTTTTGATTTCTTCGTTTTCCAGCACTTTATGCATCATTGCTTTTTCTACATTCAGAATTTTTCCACGCAAAGGAAGAATGGCCTGTGTTTTACGGTCGCGGCCCTGTTTTGCTGTTCCACCTGCCGAGTCTCCCTCTACAAGAAATAATTCACATTTTGTTGGGTCTTTTTCCGAGCAGTCGCTGAGTTTTCCCGGTAGTCCACCACCCGACAGAGCGCTTTTGCGTTGTACCATTTCGCGTGCTTTTCGCGCTGCATGTCTGGCCTGTGCTGCCAAAATTACTTTGTTTACAATGGTTTTGGCTGATTTTGGGTTCTCTTCCAGGTAAATGGTCAGTGCTTCGCTAACGGCCTGGTCAACAGCTAAACTTACTTCCGAGTTGCCCAGTTTGGTTTTGGTTTGGCCCTCAAACTGCGGTTCGGCAACTTTAACAGAGATAACCCCTGTGAGTCCTTCGCGGAAATCGTCACCGCTGATATCGAATTTTAGTTTGGAAAGCATCCCCGATTGGTCGGCGTAATTTTTCAGCGTCCTTGTCAGCCCGCGCCTGAACCCGGTTAAATGTGTTCCCCCTTCAATGGTGTTGATGTTGTTCACATACGCATGAATATTTTCGGAGAAGGAGGTGTTGTATTGCAACGCAATTTCAACCGGCAAATTATTTTTTTCGGTGGTGATGTGAATTACTTCCGGTGTTAACGGAACACGGGTGTCATCCAGGTATTGTACAAATTCTTTTAGCCCGTCTTCTGAATAATAATTGTCGGATTTTGGATTTCCTTCTTCGTCTTTTTGTCGTTCATCGATAAGTGAAAGTTTAATTCCGGCATTCAAAAAAGCGAGTTCCCTCAGGCGGGCGGCTAAAATTTCATATTTGTAAACCGTTGTTTGAAAGATGGATTCATCGGGTTTAAATGTTACAATGGTTCCGGTTTTATCCGTATCGCCGATTATTTTTGCCTCAAACAGGGGTTTTCCGATTGAATACTCCTGCTCCCATATTTTTCCGTCGCGGTGAATTTCTGCTCTCAATTTGATTGAAAGTGCGTTTACACAGGAAACACCTACCCCGTGCAACCCGCCCGAAACTTTGTATGAATCTTTATCGAATTTACCACCGGCGTGCAAAACGGTCATAACCACTTCCAGCGCCGATTTGTTTTCTTTGGTATGTCGTTCGGTTGGGATTCCCCGCCCGTTGTCTTTTACGGTAACCGAATTGTCTTCGTGAATAATAACTTCTATGTTGTCGCAGTAACCTGCCAGTGCTTCGTCAATTGAATTATCTACAACTTCGTAAACCAAATGGTGTAATCCTTTTTCATTGGTGTCGCCAATATACATCGACGGTCTTTTTCTTACCGCTTCAAGGCCTTCAAGTACCTGAATACTGTCTGCAGAATAATTTCCGTTCCCCCCGTTTGTCAGGCCGTTTTTTTCTAATTCACTCATTCTTGTATTACTTAAATTATATTGTTCTTTTCTTCTTAAAATAAAATAGTTTCCAGGTCAAAAAGTATGGTTTACTTCCGATAGGAAACTAGTTGATTATCAATTTTTTATTTTGATTTTATTTCCATTGTAAAATCACCGGCCAAATATAACAAAAAATAACGAAGGAGCCTTGGTTTTCAGGTGTATGTTAAGTGTTTTTTTCAACAAATTATAAACTTGAAAATGAGGTAGTAAAGCCTGGCTGAAAATAAAAAAAGGAGGTTGTGTAAAACCTCCTGTGAAACTATTTTTTCAGCTTTAAAATGCGTAGCTCAGCCCTGCCAGGAAATTAAAACTTTGCACCGGGTAGCCAAACCATCTTTCGTATTTTTGAAATCCAAAATTATTAAGCTGGCCAAACACTGAAAAGTTTTGTGTTATTTTATAAATGGCATTAAAATTCATGTCAATAACCGTATTCAGATTGTATGATTTCTGGGTTGGAGGAAGCGCAACCAGTGAGCTTGAATACATTGTAAGTGTGCCGTATCCCTGCGATTCCAAAATAAGTGCTGTTCTTGCACCTATCGCATAAATATCGGATGAAACACTCAGCTGATCGGTGATTTTGTATCCAAGCGACAATTTTGCATCCCAGTCAGGGAGGTTCCAGGCTTCTTCCTGCTCATTCATTTTATACACATAATAATTTCCGGAGAGCAAAAGATCAAGTTTTTCGGATGCCGTGTGGAATACTTCAACATTGAATTTTAGCAGATCCAAATCGTCGTACATTATTTTAAAATCGTTATCTACAATGGATGGATCGGGAGTGTTGTTGATGTCATCCGTCAATGGGTAAACATATTCATACAAATAATAGAGCGGCTGATCGTTAATCATGGAATAGTCGACCGAAAGTTTAAAATTGGTTTTTGTGGCAAACTTTCCGTCGAACCCGCCATAGAAATGCAATTTTTCAAAGGTGTTAATTACATCGTGTTCCGGATCGACAAATGGATTTTCATACGCAATTTTTGAATAGTGGTTGTTGATGTAATTTCCGTCAACTCCGGCAAAAATATTGATAATTTCTTTTACGGGAGCAAAGTTTAACCGAACATTAGGCGCAATTTTCACAACAGGGTCGGTATTGTTATCCTGAACAATCCAGGTGTTAAACCCAATTTTGATATTGGCTATGTCGCCACCCAAATAGTAGGCAGGTTTTAGCGTAAACCACAATTGCTGGCTTGTTGCCAGTGTGTCCAGATGTCTGTTAAAAACATTATCTGCTTTCACAAAAGTAATTCCGGCATTTAGCATGGCCGAGCCAGTATTTAAGGGTTTGTTTATATCGGCACTGAATTCGCCAAAATGTTCGCGCTGGTCGGTTTTGGTTCCAAAATAATCGTACAGGAAATTGAAATCGAAAGTGAAATCTTCGCGGTTGTTGTTTTCGCTTTGGAGGTTAATGTTGATTCCGCCCTTGCTGAATGTTTGCCGTTTTCCCTGGTAATTAATGGTTTGGTCTTTTTCTTTTAAAATGGATGGAATTGAATCAACAGGGTAGCCGTAATAGTTAAATCCGTTGAGAGTGAAATCGGCATTTACCGAAAGAATGGATTCCCTGAAAAGGTGTTTGATAAACATTTCGGCCTCGTTTTCCGAGAACGGTGCTTTTACCTTGTCGCCTCCTTCCAGTTTTAATTTTCCGTGCGATGAAAGATGTTTTCCGTGTAATCCAAAAATCGTATTCCGGGTATTCTGGCTGTTAAAAAAGATTTCTGCATAAGGTTTATTGTAGTTTCCAACTCCGGCACGCACCAGTCCAAGGCCGGTGTTTTCTTTTGGCGGCTGTGAAATGGTGGCTGCTTTTAACTCGTTCACCGAGAAGGTGCTAAAAACAGGTTGACTGAAAATGCTGTAATTGAACGTAGGTTTCTGTGGTTCTTCTTCGTCAATTTTGGGCATGTCGTTTATTTTGTTCGCATCCGAAATGGTTGGATTGTATGCTTTTATAACTTCCACTTCGCGGTTTAAAGAGGTGTCTTGCTGCGCATTTGCCACTGAGACTGCACCAACCAGTAAAAGGGATAGGAAATATGCGATGTTTTTTCTAATCATTGTTTCTGATTTTTAGTTTTCGTTCTCTTTTTCGTTTAATTCCAGTTGTAACGAATTATCGATTGCTTCCTGTTGCTCTTGTTTTTCTTTGGCTTCAATTGCCGCCAGTTTTCTGCTGGCTTCGTCTTTTATTCCATCGGTATCGTTATTGTAATTTTCAATCAGGCTTCGCAGGGTGTGTTTGGCGTCAAATTCCTGATTGTTG
>JAFGDX010000405.1 GCA_016931875.1 Prolixibacteraceae bacterium | reverse complement strand
GAAAGTAAAAAATGTGTTCATCAGGGTTGCCGAGGTAAAAAAAATTATTCCGGAGGAAAAAATAATTGAAACCACTTTGGGAACCGCTTGGTACGATTACCTGGTGATTGCCACAGGGGCCACCACCAATTTTTTTGGGATGAAAAGTTTTTCCGACAACAGCATCCCCATGAAATCGGTTTCCGAAGCGCTGTTCCTGCGAAATACCCTGCTCGAAAATTTTGAGAAAGCGGTTACTTTGCGCGAACCGGAGGTGGTTAAACAATTGCTCAATGTTGTTGTAGTGGGCGGCGGCCCAACCGGTGTGGAAGTTTGCGGTGCACTGGCTGAAATGAAAAAATATGTTCTGCCAAAAGATTATCCGGAACTGGATTTTAGCCACATGTTGATAACGCTGGTTGAAGCCAATGAACATTTGCTGCACGGAATGAGCAAGGAAGCCGGGGAAAAAGCTTTGAAATACCTGAACGATTTAGGTGTGATTGTGAAGTTGCAGCACAAAGTTTTAAGTTACAATGGTGAAGTGGTTGAACTGGAGGACCAGGAAAATTTTAAAACCAAAACCCTGATTTGGGCGGCTGGTGTAAAAGGACAGATGCCTGAAGGTATCCAACCGGAAATGGTAGTTCGCGGAAACCGGATAAAAGTGAATCAATTCAACCAAATGGAAAAATTGCCGGAAATTTTTGCCATTGGCGACATTGCGTATATGGAAACCAAAGCCTATCCGAACGGACATCCGCAGGTTGCCCAGGTGGCACTCCAACAGGCAACCAACCTTGCACAAAACTTAATAAACCTTCAAAATAATAAAGAACTGCAGCCTTTTCATTACCACGATAAAGGCTCAATGGCAACCGTTGGACGAAACCGGGCGGTAGTAGATTTGCCCCGGCTCAGGTTTGGAGGTTTTCCGGCCTGGCTGGTGTGGATGTTTGTTCACCTGATGTCGATTGTTGGCGTAAAAAACCGGCTGGTTATTTTTATTAACTGGCTGTGGAATTATATGACCTATGACCAGTCGCTGCGTTTAATCATTCGCCCGTCTTCACAGAAAAAAAAGTAGAAGATGCAGGGTGTTTGGTCTCCGCTTATTGTCGTGTATTTTTTTTACTTTTACCTGTGTTGTATTCTGAAAAATAGTGAATACAGTTTTCAAAAATAGGTGAACTCACGCAGATGGCTGCAAACAAAAACAACGAACAACCCGAAAAAGCCAAACTACTGGAAACCCGGCTTTCAGAAATGAAACTGGAAATGGAAGATTTGCGGGCTGCACTGGAGGAAGAACAAACCCAGCGGCAGTTTTACCAGCTGATTGCCGATTTTACATTTGGGTGGGAACTGTGGCACGACCCTTCGGGGAAAATAAAATATTGTTCCCCGTCCTGTTTCGATTTAACCGGTTTTACTGCCAACCAGGTAATTGCTTCCGAAAATATTTCGGCTTTGCTTGTTTATGAGACTGACAGAGAGCAGTTTAATAAGTTCTTGTCCGATTCGCTCGACCAGCTGATAGTGAATAAATCGCTTGAATTTCGGATTTTAACCCGTCACAAACAGTTGCGCTGGTGTTCGGTGAATGTGCGGGGGGTGTACAACAAACAGGGGAGGTACCTGGGAATCCGTTCGTCTATTCAGGACATCACACGACTAAAAAATGCACTGGGCCATATTCAGGAACTTTCGCAAAGCAAAGAGATGGAAAACCGCGCGAAATGGCGAATAAAATCAAAACTGGAGAACAAGGAACGGGAGATGGTTTCCTTTTTGCTCCAGCTTTCGCAGAAAAACGAACTTTTATCGCTTGTGCAGAAACAGTTAAAAAAAATGTTGCCGGAGGGGAATCAGCAAATTCAGCAACGAATCAACGCGCTCCTGCAGAAGCTGGAAAATACTTTTGTTTCGCCGGTTGACTGGAATGTGGTCGTCCAGCAACTGGAAGACCTTCATCCCGGGTTTCAGGACAGGCTGAAATTAAAACATCCCAATCTTACTTCAAATGAAAAAAAATTGTGCTCGTATCTTCGTCTCGGACTCTCGAGCAAGGAAATTGCCGGTTTACAGAATGTAAATACAAAAAGTATTGAAGTATCGCGCGGCAGGCTTCGTAAAAAAATGAAATTAAACCGCGAAGATCGATTGATTGGGTATCTTTCTCAGATTTAATTCTGTGATTTTGTAGTGTTTTGTTTAGAATGTATGTTTTTTATATAGTGTTTTAATTTTTGCTAATATGCTTTTATCTTGTGCTTTAGTAAAAATATGTAATGTTTTAATCTGGAGTATATTGGTATTTGTATTGTTTTTTGATTATGTTTTTAGATGGATTTGAAATATATTTGAATCAATCTAAAAAAGATAAACATGTCTGAATACACAGAAAAGAAATCGTACCGCTCGTTACATGATGAAGAAATAGGCCAGTTGGTACACCAGGGATGTTCTTCCACCGACTGGAGCCTGGTAAAAGTCTCAAACGATTTTATTCCCGACAATATTGAAAACAGTAAGTTTACAGGCCACATCAGGCTGAACAGTTTTAATCATTCTGTAAAACTGATTGGCGGAATAACTTTTAAAACAGGAATCTACAACGCATGGCTGCACAACTGCGAAGTGGGTAAAAATGCACTTATTCATAATGTGCGGAGTTACATTGCCAATTACAGCATTGGCGAAGGGGTTGTTATTCACAATGTAACCACTATTGCTGTTGACGGGGAAACCACTTTTGGCAACGGAGTGCGTGTGGAAGCTATCAATGAAGGCGGTGGACGGGAAATTCCCATCTACGATCATCTTTCAACACACGTGGCATACATGATGGCGTTGTACCGGCACCGGCCCAAATTGGTGGAGGCGCTGATGAAAATGGTCGATGAATATTCCGGGTATGTAAAAAATGATGTTGGAGTCATTGGTGCACATTCAAAAATTATCAATTGCAATACGATACTGAATGTAAAAATGGGCCCCGCCACCAGCATTGATGGAGGGAAAAAACTAAAAAACGGAAGTATCAACAGTAATTTTGAAGCACCGGTTGAAATTGGTGAAGGCGTAATAATGGAAGATTTTATTGTGTGCTCCGGTTCGCGGGTAACCGATGCCACGCTGGTTTCAAAATGTTTTATCGGGCAGGGATGTGTGCTGGATAAACACTATTCGGCTGTAAATTCACTGTTTTTTGCCAACTGCCAGGGATTTCATGGTGAAGCTTGTTCCATTTTTGCAGGGCCCTACACGGTAACCCACCACAAATCAACCTTGTTGATTGCCGGAATGTACTCCTTTTTAAACGCCGGAAGCGGCTCCAATCAAAGCAATCATCTGTATAAACTGGGGCCCATTCATCAGGGAATTATGGAACGCGGTGCCAAAACCACCAGCGATTCGTATGTGTTGTGGCCCTCACGGATTGGGGCGTTTTCGCTGGTAATGGGGCGGCACTACAAACACAGCGATACCACCGATTTCCCGTTTTCGTATATTATTGAAAGCAAAGACGAAAGCATTCTTGTGCCAGGCATCAATTTAAAAAGTATCGGTACAGTCCGCGATTCGCAAAAATGGCCCAGACGTGACAACCGCAAAGATTCCAACCTCCTTGATTTAATCAATTTTAACCTGCTAAGCCCCTATACCATTCAGAAAATGATGAACGGGCGGAAAAAGTTAAAGGCAATACGGAAAACATCGGGCGAATTTGCCAGTGTGTACAGTTATGAGAAAATGAAGATTGAAAAAAAATCGCTCGACCGCGGAATTGATTTGTACGAAATGGCCATCTGGAAATTTTTGGGAAACTCGCTCATAACGCGACTTCAGGGGAAAGAGTACAAAAGCGATGAGGAAATTCGGGAAACCATGAAAAAAGATACAGCCCTTGGAACCGGAACCTGGGTCGATTTGTCGGGGTTGATTTGTCCGTACGAAGCATTGGATAATCTTTTAAAATCAATCGAAAGCGGAACTACAACTTCGCTGGAAGAGGTTAACTCTGCACTCGCGGCGCTTCATAAAAACTATTACAATTACGAATGGACCTGGGCACTGGATGTTTTGGGGAGATACTACTGCCGGAAGCCCGAAGATTTTACTGCCGAAGATGTGATAGCCATTGTTGAAAAATGGAAAAAGAGCGTATTGGGAATCGACAGGCTTTTGTATGAAGATGCACAGAAAGAATTTTCACTCATAAAAATGACGGGTTTTGGCGTTGACGGGCAAAATGGCGACCGCGAAATGGACTTTGCACAGGTGAGAGGTGAGTTTGAGGAAAATGTAACGGTAAAAGCCATTAAAGTACACATGGAAACCAAAGAAGCATTGGGAAACGAACTTATTCAGCGGATGAACAAAACAATGGCCAAACGTGTGACTGTAAATCAGAATTAATCACCCTTTAAAAAAATTGACGATGTGTGGAATTGTAGGCTATATTGGAAACAAAGAGGCATTTCCGGTTTTGATAAACGGTTTGAAACGGCTGGAGTACCGGGGTTATGACTCGGCGGGGGTTGCCCTTTT
>JAFGDX010000404.1 GCA_016931875.1 Prolixibacteraceae bacterium | reverse complement strand
TTTCTGTTGATACGCATTGGCAATCAAACTGTATGTGCGGGCTCCGTTATAACCATGTTCTGCGGCTTCCTTGTAATATTCAATCGCTTTATCGTACTGCTGAGCATTATAAGCAGCCAACCCTGCATTATAAACAATAACCGTATCAACTGCATCCGGATTGTCTTCTTTTATCAACGGCATATCGTTAATGGCAAGAATTTGTTCAAAAGAGCGCAGTGCTTTTTCGTAATCTTCGTTGTTAAAACCATCCACTGCCTGGTTGGTAAGGTCGTTTGTCAACAATGTAAGTTTAATTTTTAAACTGTTGCCGAATCTGCCCTTGTCATCCAGTTCCAATGCTTTTTTGTATGATTCGAAAGCGGTTGCAAGCGGATCTTCAGCTAAACTCTTTACATTTTCATCTTCCGATTGATAAATTGCCTGATATATTTCTCCCCTAACTTCCCATGTTTTGGGCCAGCCAATCGTTTTATCCGATTTATCGTTTGATGGATCTATGGTCTCCTCAATGGCTTCCAGAGCCTTCGCCAAATCCCCGGAGTCCTTAAAGTTTAACGCGCTGGTTACTTTTCCTTTTTGCGCAAAACTTACACTGGCGGCAAAAACGAAAGTTAGTAGAATTATTGTTCTTTTCATTACCTAAATGTTTTATTGTTTTTAACTAATTATTTTACAAAAATATACGAATAATAAATTTATTCAAACTTCAGCTTTAATTATCGATAATAATTTTTTGTGTTTACAGGTCAGCTTCTTCGCTGTTATTATTCAATTCATTTTCAACATCCTCAATGTCTGCTTCCATATCAGCTGATTCTTCAAAAGCAACGCGGGCTACGGATGCAATTCTGTCTTCGCCTTTTAAATTAATCAATCTAACCCCCTGTGTTGCCCTTCCTAAAACAGAAATGGAACTAACTGCCAAACGGATAGTGAGTCCGTTTTGTGTTATGATCATCAAATCATTCTCATTGGAAACACTTTTTATGGCAATTAAATCACCTGTTTTTTCTGTGATATTAATTGTTTTTACACCTTTTCCTCCGCGATTTGTGATTCTGTAATCATCAATTTTAGAACGCTTTCCGTATCCGTTTTCAGAGATAACGAGTATATCTTCATTTCCATTATTTACACAAATCATGCCAATTACCTCATCAGTGGCGCTTCTCAGCGTGATACCCCGCACCCCGGAAGCGGTTCTGCCAATGGCCCGTACAATGCTTTCATTAAAACGAATGGCTTTTCCTGAACGCACAGCCAGCATTATTTCACTCTCGCCATTGGTCAACCTGGCTTCAAGCAAGCGGTCGCCTTCTTTTATGGTGATGGCATTTACCCCATTCTGGCGCGGACGCGAATAGGCTTCAAGGGTGGTTTTTTTGATGATCCCTTTTTTTGTTGCCAGAATTATGTAATTGTTATTAATGAATTCTTTGTCAGCAAGGGTTTTTACTTTTATAAAGGTCAATACTTTATCGTCTTGTGCAATATTCAGTATATTCTGAATAGCTCTACCTTTGGATGAACGTGTTCCTTCGGGAATCTGATAAACCTTCAGCCAGTAACATTTGCCTTGTTCGGTAAACAAAAGCAATGTGTTATGCATCGAGGCGATAAAAATATGTTCCAGGAAATCCTCCTCGCGGGTTGAGCCACCTTTCGATCCTACTCCTCCCCTTCCCTGTGTACGGAATTCAGTGAGGGGGGTGCGTTTTATATATCCTAAATGAGAAATGGTAATAACCATATCTTCATCGGCGTAAAAATCTTCAGGATTAAATTCTTCGGCGTTGGGAACCAATTCGGTTCGTCTTTCATCGCCAAATTTCTTTTTAATTTCGAGCAGTTCATCTTTTATGATGTTCATCCGGAGAGATTTGTCTTCCAGCACCTGCTTCAGATATTCAATCTGCTGCATAATTTCTTCGTATTCCTTGCGCAGTTTATCCTGTTCCAGACCGGTTAACTGTCTCAACCGCATATCAACTATGGCGCGTGCCTGCACTTCAGTCAGCTGGAACCTTTCCATTAATCTTTCCCGGGCTTCATCGGGGGTTGAGGATGAACGAATTGTGGCAATAACTTCATCAATATTATCACTGGCAATAATCAATCCCTCCAGAATATGAGCACGTTTTTCAGCCTGCTCCAATTCATATTGTGTACGTCTGACAACAATTTCGTGGCGATGTTCAACAAAGTGATAAATCAGGTCTTTTATGTTAAGCATTTTGGGCCGGCCATTCACAAGAGCGATATTATTTACATTGAACGCCGTTTGCAGTGATGTGTATTTATACAATTTATTGAGCACCACATTACTCATTGCATCGCGTTTAATATCATAAACCACACGCATTCCTTCCCTGCCCGATTCGTCGTTAACATTGGAAATTCCTTCTATTTTCTTTTCATTAACCAGGTCGGCTGTTTTCTGAATCATTTCAGCTCGGTTCACCATATAAGGAATTTCGGTTACTACAATTTTTTCGCGGCCGTTTTCATTTTCAATATGCGCCTTTCCTCGGATTACAATACGCCCACGGCCGGTTTCGTAAGAGTCTTTCACTCCCTGGTAACCGTAAATAATTCCACCTGTTGGGAAATCGGGCGCTTTAATAATTTCAACTATTTCATCAATTGAAATATCATTGTTGTCGATATATGCAATGGTTGCATCAATGGTGTCCGAAAGATTGTGTGGCGGCATGTTGGTTGCCATACCTACTGCAATTCCTGAAGCCCCGTTAATAATTAACTGTGGGATACGTGTGGGAAGTACTGTGGGTTCACTTAACGACTCATCAAAATTAGGTTGAAAATCAACTGTATTTTTATCCAGATCGGCCAGGGTTTCTTCAGCAATTTTTGCCATTCTTGCCTCAGTATAACGCATTGCTGCCGGACTGTCACCATCGACCGACCCAAAATTGCCCTGCCCGTCAACCAACGGATAACGCAATGACCAGTGCTGGGCCATACGAACCATGGTGAAATAAACAGAAGAATCACCATGGGGGTGATATTTCCCCAAAACTTCACCAACAATTCTGGCCGATTTTTTATATGAACGATTGGAAAGTATTCCCAAATCATACATTCCGTATAATACTCTTCTGTGAACCGGTTTAAACCCGTCTCTAACATCGGGCAAGGCACGTGAAACAATAACCGACATTGAATAATCAATGTAAGCAGATTTCATCTGCTCTTCAATGTTTATTCTGATAATCTTTTCACCTTCAATCATTTATATCTCCTTTCAAAATAAATTATCATTAATACAAAAAGACCCACAAAAATAGTAAAAATCCACAGGTTATCAGGCGTTTTTGAGACTGTTTTGACGCTTTGATAACAAGAAGATATTAACAATTCAACTGTCAATAATTCAGCTTTTAAATTTTAATTTTAATAACTTGTGACATTATAGCTAACTTTGCGGATGAAATTTCATTATTTTAGTAAATCAACTTTTGGGAACAATTATTGTTGATTACAGTAAAAAAATAGTATTTGTATGGATTCACAATTTTCACCAAGAATTAAAGATATAATAGGATACAGCAGAGAGGAAGCCATTCGCCTGGGAAATGATTATATCGGGCAGGAGCATCTTTTTCTTGGAATTTTAAGAGACGGAGAAGGGACGGCTACCGATATATTAGTGAATTTAGGTGTTGATTTGGGCGAGATTAAACAATTGATTGAAAAGAAAATACGGTCAGATAATGAGATCAACCCAAAAACAGACCTGGTGATGTTGAAATCTGCTGAAAAATCATTAAAACTTATTTATCTTGAAGCACGCGCTTTTAAAAGCACAACGGCAAACAGCGGACATTTGCTACTGGCTATCCTAAAAGATAACGAAAACATTGTCACCCAATTGCTGGTTGAATTTGGGATCAATTACTACATTGTAAAATCTCAGTTGCAGGATTATAAAGGACCGGTTGCAAAGTCGGATTTTCCGGAAAGCGACGACGATGATGCCAACGAAGCATTCTCAAAAGGCCCCGGTGGTTCAGGAGCAAAAAAAAGCACCACTTCCAAATCGGAGACACCGGTTTTGGATAATTTTGGAATAGATATTACCAAACTTGCCGAAGAAAATAACCTCGACCCCATTGTGGGCAGGGAAAGGGAAATTGAGCGGTTGGCTCAGATTTTAAGCCGGAGAAAAAAGAACAACCCAATTCTGATTGGAGAACCCGGTGTTGGGAAATCGGCAATTGCAGAAGGTTTGGCACTGCGGATTGTAAGCAAAAAAGTTTCGCGGATATTGTTTGACAAACGTGTGGTTAGTTTGGACATTGCATCAATTGTTGCCGGTACCAAATACCGCGGACAATTTGAAGAACGGATGAAAGCCATTTTAAATGAACTGGCCAAAGTGAACAATGTCATTCTTTTTATCGATGAAATACACACCATTGTTGGTGCAGGAGGTGCCACTGGTTCGCTCGATGCAGCCAACATGCTCAAACCAGCCCTTGCACGAGGAGATATTCAGTGTATTGGTGCAACCACTCTCGATGAATACCGTCAGCACATTGAAAAAGACGGAGCACTCGAACGCCGCTTTCAAAAAGTGATGGTCGACCCAACATCAATGGAAGAAACCATTGAAATTCTGAACAATATCAAAAGCAGATACGAAGATCACCATAATGTTAACTACACAAAAGAGGCTTTGGAAGCTTGTGTAAAATTAACCGCACGATACATTTCCGACAGATATTTACCGGATAAAGCCATTGATGCTTTAGATGAAGCCGGCTCGAGAGTACATATTTCAAACATCAATGTTCCGGACAACATCCTGAAACTGGAAGAAAAAATCGAAAAAATAAAGGAAGACAAAATAACAGCTGTAAAAAGCCAGAATTTTGAACTGGCTGCCGATTTCAGAGACAAGGAAAAGAACTTTCTTCAATTGCTTGAGAATGAAAAAATGGCCTGGGAAAAAGAGCTGGCTACTCACCGCGAAACCGTTGATGAACACAAAGTTGCAGAAGTGGTTGCCATGATGTCAGGGGTTCCTGTTCAGCGTATTGCACAGGCCGAAGGAAAACGGCTGATGAATATGGAAGCTGACCTGAAAAAAAGAGTTATCGGCCAGGATGAAGCCATTCAGAAAATTGTAAGGGCAATTCAAAGAAACCGTGCAGGGCTAAAAGATCCCAACCGGCCAATTGGTTCGTTTATATTTATGGGCCCCACAGGAGTTGGAAAAACTCAACTTGCCAAGGTTTTAACAACGTACTTATTCGACAGCATCGATTCGCTGATTCGGATTGATATGAGTGAATACATGGAAAAATTTTCCGTTTCCAGAATTGTTGGAGCGCCCCCCGGGTATGTGGGTTATGAAGAAGGCGGACAACTTACCGAAAAAGTTAGAAGAAAACCCTACTCGGTTGTTCTGCTTGATGAGATTGAAAAAGCTCACCCCGATGTGTTCCACCTTTTGCTGCAACTGCTGGATGAAGGACGTTTAACCGATAGTTTGGGTAGAAGTGTTGATTTCAGAAATACCATAATCATTATGACCTCGAACATTGGTACGCGCCAGTTAAAAGATTTTGGCCGCGGTGTCGGATTCAGCACAAACCAATCAGCCGAGAAAGACAATGAACATGCGAAGTATATTATCCAGAAAGCACTGAAAAAAGCATTCGCGCCTGAATTTTTAAACCGGATTGATGATGTTGTCATGTTTAATACTTTAGAGAAAAAACACATTCATCAAATTATCGATATTGAAATTAAAGATTTGTATAAACGTGTTGAATCATTGAATTATAAACTAAAAATTTCGGCTGCTGCCAAAGATTTCATTGCTGAAAAGGGGTTTGATCCTCAGTTTGGAGCGCGCCCTCTGAAAAGAGCTATCCAGAAGTACCTGGAAGACGAAATGGCTGAAATTATCATCAAAGCTTCCATTACTGAAGGGGATACAATTTCAGTTGGTTACGACAAAAAAAATGAGAAATTACTGATGCGGATTCTATCCAATAAAAAAGAATTACATGAATAAATAAAAGGCCTGTTTTTCAGGCCTTTTTTATTTTATACTGTCCAGATTTTTATATTTCAGTCGCTGCATCCACTGCACTTCAATACTGTAGAACCCGTATTCTTCAGTTACTTTGCCACGAATTGCATAACACCCCGGGCCGGTAAACGGATTCTTTTTGTTGATATCCGGGAAGTGAACTGTGTCGAGCCACTGCCCTTCCAAATCGAGCCAGGTACCAAAATGCATCAGTTGCCCTTTGTTGGTTTGGGTGGGTTTACGGTGCACAAGATACCCGACAATTTCAATGGTTTTTCCGTTGAATTTCGGAAGATGCGAGGCTGTCAGGCGGAAAGGAATTTCGTTTTCGAGCAGCTGAAACGGAGACCCGAGCGAAAACCCCAGAAGTTCTATTTCATCAAACGTATTTTCCAAATCATGTTTCCAGAGTTCAGGCAGTTTAAATTCTTTGGGGCGGGTTTCAAAAAGCGTTTTTTCAGGAGCCGTTTTTTTTGAATGCCCGAGCAAAAAATGGGCGTCCCAAAGCAACTCTTTTTTGCTTTTTCCGGTAAACCGGAACGCACCCGCCCTGATAAGAATTATCAATTGCTCAAGCGAAATTTTTACACGATTTACAAAATCATTTAATCCAGAATATTTTCCGTTTCCGGCACGTTCTTTTAACAAATTTTCAATCACCTGGTGTTCCAACTCATGTAAAATGTAAAACCCGATATACATTACATTTTTATAAATCGAATTCAGTTCTCCGCTGGTATTTACACAAGGAAGCTCAATTTTTGCGCCGTGTAGTTTTGCTTCATGAAAATAAAGTTCAGGCGAATAAAAACCACCCCCGTTATTGAGTGTAGCTACCATATATTCCAGCGGAAAATAAGCTTTTAAATACAAGGCCTGAAAACTTTCCACTGCGTAACTCGCCGAGTGTCCTTTTGAAAAAGCATAATTGGCAAAGCTTTCAATCTGGTACCAAATGCCGGAAATGGTTTTTTCTGCATAACCTTTTTCCCGGCAGTTGCTGAAAAATTTGTCCTTTATCATCCAGAAATCATTTCTCTCCCTGAATTTCCACGACATACCACGACGCAAAACATCAGCTTCAGCCAGTGAGAGCCCGGCAAAATAGTGGGCTACTTTTATCACATCTTCCTGGTACACCATCACCCCGTATGTTTCTTTCAGAATTTCGTACAATTCCGGTAAATCTTTTTGTGCTTTTTCGCGTCGGTTCACATCCTGAAACCTTGCAATGTATTCGCGCATCATTCCGCTTTGTGCCACCCCCGGCCTTATAATGGAACTGGCAGCTACCAGGCTTTTGTAATCGTCGGCTTTTAATTTGGTCAGCAGCATCCGCATGGCCGGCGATTCTACATAAAAACAGGCAATGGTTTTGCCGGTTTTTAGCAGATTTTTTACCCGGGGGTCGTTTTTGAAACGGTTAACATTGTTTACATCAATTTTTTTATTGCGGTTTTGCCGGATGATTTCAAGCGTATCTTTAATCTTTCCCAGGCCGCGCTGGCTGAGAATATCAAATTTGTGCAAGCCCACATCTTCAGCCACCTGCATATCAAAATGGGTTGTTGGGTATCCTTTGGGCAAAATATGCGTTGCGGTGTAATAACTCACCGGTTTTTCCGAAATCAGAATTCCGCTGGAGTGAATACTCAAATGGCTGGGCATTCCGGCAATAAATTTGCTGTATTGCACCACCCATTTCCCGTATTGATCGTTTTCTCCCGGAACCGGATTTTTTTGAAGACGTGTAATTTCATCGGGCGGCAGGCCAAAAACTTTTCCTGTTTCGCGTAAGGCCGATTTATATTTGAAGGTAATGTACGAGCCCAGCAAAACGGTATTTTCCAGGCCATATTTTTGAAAAATATAATTGGTTACATCATCGCGGTCGGTCCACGAAAAATCAATATCAAAATCAGGAGGATTGCTCCGGTACGGATTAATAAACCGCTCAAAATACAAATCCAGTTCTATCGGGTCTACATTGGTAATTTGCAGCAAATAGGCCACCATGCTATTGGCACCGCTCCCCCGCCCCACATAGTAATATCCTTTGCTTCGGGCGTATCTCACAATGTCCCAGTTTATCAGAAAATACGAACTGTATCCCAGTTTTTCTATCAGTTCCAGCTCTTTTTCCATCCGTTCAAGTACTTTTTCGTTTGGTTTGCCAAATCTGTACTTTAGCCCTTTTTTGCATTCGGAGCGAAGGAGTTGAATATCCTCTTCATGCGAAGAAGTGAAAAACTGCTTGTTTTTACTTTCCTTTTTATTAAAGTTAAATTCAACAGAACATGCTTCCAGCAGTTTTTGCGTATTTTCAATAATCTCAGGATACTCTCTGAACGCTGTTGTCAATTCACTTTTATCAGGCAGCATTTCATCGGGCGACGTTTGTTCGGAAAGCGGAAGACGGCTTAAAAGCAGGTTGTTTTCAATAGCCCGCAGCAGGCGGTGAATATTATAGTCGCGCTTGTTCCGGAATGTGACAGGATGCAAAATTACCAGTTTATCCAAATGATTTCGCCATTCCGAAAAAGACAGTTTTGTTAGTTCCGATGATTTGATTCCTACAAACTCGTTCTCTTTTAAATGGCTGAATTTTTGGTTTTTAAACGGATAAACAATCAAGGTATTTTCCATTTCAGGTGCCCGGTTTTCAAATTCTTTTTTGTCATGAAGAAATTCAGTCAAATGTTCATTTAAAGCCCGGAAACCCTTGTTGTTTTTTGCCAGCCCGATATATTTCTGGTTGATTCCGTTTCTGAAATCGATACCCAAAACCGGCCTGATGTTGTATGTGGGTGCCTGCCTGACAAAATCGATACCGGCTGAAGTGTTATTGATATCGGTAAGCGCAACAACAGAAAAACCTCTTGCCGACAATTCTTCCAGCAATTGTTCGGGCGGTATGGCTCCGTACCGCAAACTAAACCACGAATGACAATTGATTAACATGATAAAAGCCCCTCACAATCTCCCAAGGAGAAAAATTTAATATGATTACTGCTGATACTGTTTCCATTTCTGAACTTAACTCCAAGTCAAATCTTATGCGAACTGTTCACTGAAACTGCTAACTCCTGTTGGTGAGTCCGTTAAATGGATTAAAATGATTACTGACGTTGCTCACGCCCATGGTTACTGCACGCTGCACTGCCTTGTTTCCAAACCGGTTGCGCACATAGTCCATCGACTGGTAGAGTTTTATCAACTTTTCCGAATCTTCAAACAGGCGCATTTGGTAATTTCCGTTTACCAGGTGGCTAAACCTTACGCCAATCAGCCGGATTAATACCCGCCGTTGGTAAAGCGATTCAAATAATTCGAGGGTAGTTTGAATAAGTGTGTGGTCAAGCGAAGTGTACGAAATTTTTCGTTGTTTGCTATAGGTTTGAAAATCGGAATACCTGATTTTTATGGAAACACAGGCCGTGAGTTTATTTTCTGTCCGCAGTTGGTAAGCCAGTTTTTCGGCCATTGCAACAAGGATGCTTTTCATTTGATGAACATCGGTTGAATCCTCTTCAAAAGTTCGTTCGGTAGAAACCGACTTTTGTTCGTGCCAGGCCACCACCGGCGAATTGTCAATTCCCTGTGCCTTTTTCCACAGAACAATGCCATTTTTCCCCAAAACCCTTTCCATCAGTTCCATGGGCATTTCCTGCATGGTTTTTACCTTTTCAACGCCCAAACTCCGAAGTAAATGATAGGTTTTATCGCCCACCATCGGGATTTTTTTTACGGAAAGCGGCGCCAGAAAACTTTTCTCATGTCCATCGGGAATGGTTTTGAGATTGTTGGGTTTGGCCTCGCCGGTGCCAACTTTCGAAACCGTTTTGTTAATGGAAAGCCCGAGTGAAATGGGAAGCCGGGTTTCGTGAATAATTTTTTCGCGCAACTCCTTCGCCCACTGAAAACAACCGTAAAATTTATCCATCCCCGAAACATCAACATAAAATTCATCGATGGAAGATTTTTCAAAAAGCGGCGCCCGTTCTTTTATAATTTCGGTAATCATGTCGGAAAATTTGCTGTAAACCAAACTGTTTCCCCTGATAACAATGGCATCGGGGCATAAAAGCCGAGCCATTTTCATGGGCATCCCCGAATGAACTCCGTATTGCCGTGTTTCGTAACTGCACGATGCCACCACGCCCCTGTCGCTGGTGCCGCCAATTAACACCGGACGGTTATTTAACTTTCTGTCCATTAATCTTTCACATGATACAAAGAAAGTGTCCAAATCCATATGTACAATATGTCTGCTCATAAAATGACAATAATATCGTCAATTTTCAGATGATAATATAGTCAAAATATATTATATTTGATGAAAGAAGATTAAAAATTTGAGTTATGTATTTTGCTGAAAACCTTAAATTCCTCAGAAAGCGCCGGAATAAATCGCAAATGGATTTGGCGGCAGAACTGGACCTGACACGCACAACCTTGTCGGGCTACGAAAAAAATGTGCAGCCACCATTTAAAACGCTCATTAAAATTTCGGAATATTTTAATGTTTCACTTGATGCACTTATAAAATATAATTTGGAAGTTTTATCTGAATTTCAGTTATCGCAAATTGAAAAAGGGCTTGATGTGGATGTAACCGGCAATAAACTCCGGCTGTTAACAATTTCGGTTGATAATGAAGGGAAAGAGAATATTGAGATGGTTCCGGTAAAAGCACAGGCCGGTTATACCAGCAATTACGGTGATCTGGATTTTATAACATCGCTCCCCAAATTTAAACTTCCGTTTTTGCCGGAAAACAAAACCTACCGTTCGTTTCAAATTCAAGGCGACTCAATGTTGCCGGTTACCGAAGGTTCATGGGTTACCTGCTCGTATGTTGAAAACTGGCAAAATATTAAAAACGGACAGAGTTGTATTGTAGTAACCAAAGACGAAGGGATTGTTTTTAAACGGGTTTACAGCCGGTTAAACGAAGGAAAATTTCAGTTGGTATCTACCAATCCCGATTACTCGCCATACGAAATACCAGTGTCGCAGATACTGGAAATCTGGAAATTTGAAACCCTGAACAGTTTTGAAATTGAAGCATAAAAAAGCCGGCTGTAAAAACCGGCTTTCTGAAAAATATGTTGAGCGTATTTATTTCATTTCCTTCACTTTCACACCTTCAATAAAATAAACAATGTCAGCTTTATCCTGCGATTCAGCAATAATCTTGTGCGCCTGTGCCACTTCGGTATTTTCTTCCGCTTCGGCATCTGTTTCATGTTCACCCGGATTGTGGGCATCGGCTTCGGTTTTAACCTCTTTCAAAATACCAATAATTTCAAGTTCACTTCCCATCTGTTCCTGGCTAAAAGCGCCAATTTTTTCACCGGCTTCAATCCTGATGTTGATTTCTTCGTTGCTTCCCATCAGAAAACAACGCTGTCCGCCATGCTGACAAACATGCATAACGGTTCCTTTTACAATCACTTCTTTGTCAACAACATCCGCTGCATTTTCATACAATTCATCAACAGAATAAACAAGTGCTTCTGTTTCAGGTGCCGCAGTTGCCGACTCCTCCTGCCCTTTTGGGTTGTTTCCACAGCTAAAAAGAAACAGGGCAAATAAACTGAATAGTGCTAATTTTCTCATTTACGTATTTTTTTAAGGTTTACATATAAGCAATCACAAAAAACAAAGGTACAATAATTCCGGCAATGGCAAACCACCACCCCCAGCGACAAAAACCTCTTTTTCCTTTCAACAGAAATAAACCCGAAACAGCCACAAAAATGAGGATTACTGCCATAATATCGCTGGTCCATTTCCAAACGCTGCCAATGGTGGCTTTATGTAATTTGTTCATTTCGAAAATAACCGGTCGTTTTTGAAGGTATTGCATCGTTCCTTTCCTTTCCTGCGGATGAATAACAATTTCACCGTTTTCAATAAAAATTTTTATTAATCCCTGGTTATTCAGGTAGTGTTTTTTATATACCACATTCCTGTCCAGCGATTCCAAAACCGCCTTGATTTCATCTTCTCCTGCATTGGCATCCAGGCTCCGGTTGATTGTAAAATCGGTGATAAATATCTTGTAATCAGGGTTAAAGTCGTGCCGGTGGTTTAGAAATATTCCCGACAAACCATACACAATTGTCATTCCAGCAATAAAATATCCAAAATCGCGGTGCAAAATTCGCAATAGCTTTCTTAGTTTCATCTGAAAAATTTTTTGCGAATATATTATTATTTAAATATATATGGCGCAAAACAGCTGGTATTACTATAATTTTTCCTATTGATAAATATGAAGTTATCTTCTGTTAATCTATGTTTGTGTGGCCTTTGTTTTTTGTGGAAAGAACACCATTTGCCCCGGGTAAATTACTTTTTTACACAAACAACATTTTGTTAAATTAAACAAATGTTTACAAGAAATAATCTGACCGAAAGCAGATTTCGTTAAAATTTAATGGCTTATGCTGTTGATAAAGTGTTAGTAATTTCATAACTTGTATGCTCCTAGTTTAACTAGGGCTCTGGTTTTATCACAACTTAATTGGGTGCCACCGGGTATTGACCCGGTGGTTTTTTTATTCCTAAATTTTACGAAGAATAATATTCATTTAGAGAAATGATATCATCTGAGCTGCAAACCGGACAAGTTACATCAACTTCAGAATAATGATTAAAACTTGCCTGACATGAATTACACTTAAACCAGTTTTTATCAAAATAAATATCGCCTCCCCTGAAAATAATATCTCGTCCTTCCACAAAAGCAGTTGCCACTTTGTTTCGTGCCTCTTCGTAAATACGTGTTAACGTTGGCCTCGAAATATCCATGTGCACTGCTGCCTCTTCCTGTGTAAGATTCTGGTAATCGAGCAGGCGAATGGCTTCATATTCTTCCAGGAGAAGATGAACTTCGTTTGATTTTCTGCCCCGAACACCAAAAACCGACATTCCTTTAATTACAGGGGGTACCTGAATCCTTCTGTTTCGTTTTTTTCTTGGCATATTTAAATAGTGTTAAGTTTGCTCAGTAAAAAGTGATCGACCAAAACAAGTGCCGCCATTGCTTCCACAATGGGCACTGCACGTGGTAATACACATGGGTCGTGTCTTCCTTTCGGATTTATAATTATTTCTTTATTCTCCCTGTCAACCGTATGTTGTTCTTTTAACAGAGTGGCTATGGGTTTAAAGGCTACTCTGAAATAAATATCTTCTCCGTTTGAAATTCCTCCCTGAATTCCACCCGAATTGTTTGTTTTTGTCCGGATTCCTTCACTGGTATTTATAAAAACATCGTTGTGTTGCGAACCGCTGAGTTTTGTTCCTTCAAAACCGGAACCATATTCAAAACCTTTTACAGCATTGATTCCCAGCATGGCAAAACCAAGATCGGCGTGGAGTTTATTAAAAACAGGCTCGCCCCACCCCGCCGGAACACCGGTAGCAACACCGGTAATTACCCCGCCAACTGTGTCGCGGTCTTTTGCTGCTGCTTCAATCCGGGTTATCATTTTAGCAGCTGTTTCAGCATCCGGACAGCGAACTATGTTATCTTCAGTTTTCGAAAGGTCGAGTTCAGTATAGGGTTTATTGAGCTGAATTTCGCCTACCTGTGACACAAATGCCTGAACTGAAATTCCCTGGCTGGCCAGAATTTGTTTGGCAATGGCACCTGCAACCACACGGGCTATTGTTTCGCGGGCCGAAGAACGGCCTCCTCCGCGGTGATCACGGGTCCCGTATTTTTTTGTGTAGGTGTAATCGGCATGAGACGGACGATACACATTTTTCAGATCATTGTAATCGTTTGAATGCTGATCTTTATTCCAAATGGCAAATGCAATGGGTGTTCCCTGGGTTTTTCCTTCAAAAACCCCGGAAAGAAATTCCACCTGATCGCTTTCTTTTCGTTGCGTTGTAATTTTTGATTGCCCCGGTTTTCTGCGTGAAAGATCGTTCTGAATCAAATCGATGTTTAATTCCAACCCTGCCGGGCAACCATCAATTATTCCGCCAATTCCTTTTCCGTGTGATTCACCAAAAGATGTTAACCGAAAAATTTTACCAAATGTATTCACTTATTCAAAGTTAATTAAAAACTTGTGCTCACAGTTTTAACTTAATAAACCAACGGGGCATTTGATTTTCCGATACTTCTTTTTCCGGGCAAATCCTGCTGTTGTTGGGTTATAAATTAATAGTTGTTACAAAGTATCAAACAAAAACCTCGTCTCCTGGTTCAAACTAGAAAACGAGGTTAATGTAAAATAAATTGAACTAATAATCAAAATATCTTATTAACAACCACAACCACAACCACCTCCGTGAGAGTGATCGTGATCGCTGCCGCATGAATCATCTCCGCTGCCGCAGCCGCCGCTTCCACATCCGCAGCCGCCGCCTGAAAGTACCTGCGAAAGTTCTTCTTCTGAAGCTTCTCTTACTTCCAGAACTTTTCCGCTGAAATATAAATCTTCACCTGCAAGCGGATGGTTGAAATCCATTTTAACCGTATCGTCGTTTACTTCAAGAACCAAACCATTTAAGCGCTGACCGTTACTGCTCATCATCGGAACCATATTTCCAACTTTGATCAACTCATCATCAAAATTACCATCAACCAGAAATACCTGTTTGGGTAATTCAACCACAGCATCATCGTTGACTTCGCCGTATGCATCCTGTTTTTTTAGTTTGATGGTAAACGGTTCGCCTTCGCGTAAACCGGCAAGATGCGTTTCGAATTTTGGCAGCATAACACCGGCTCCATATAAAAATTGTAATGGTTGCGCTTCCGTTGCCTGCTCAATCACTTCGCCATTTTCGTCGTCAATACGTAAATCGTACGTCAACGTAACCATTGAGTATTTTCCAACTTCTATTGAATATTTTTCAACTTCTAACATATAATTGATCTTTTAAACTTTCCTGCAAATAAACATTTTTTTAGCAACAGAACAAAATACAAAACTGTCTTTTTATGGGTTTATTAACAAAAAAATATTGAATTATAAGTGAATTACCCATTTTTAATCTGCGCTACAATTTTACAACTTTTTGAGTTAATAATTCATTTTCTGTTTTTATTCTTAAAAAATATATTCCTGAAGGTGCATTTTGTAGATGTGAAATAAACAAATTAGCAGGGTTATGAACGGAACGCTGATAAATTATTTTTCCGGAAGAATTGATCAAAATCAGTTGCTCTGCACCGGCGGGTAAATCAACATAAAAGCCCGATTGAACCGGATTTGGGTAAACTTTTACATCGTTTTCAAAAACCAGCGGTGAAGAAACCGGCACCGAAACATTCATTTGGAATGTGTGGTACACTTTTTTTCCGTTTGAAGTGGCTGAAATAGTAATATTTGCAGAACCTGTCAATCCTTCCGTGATATTTAATGAAAGCAGGGGTTTTTCCTCTCCGGGTATTCCTCCCTGAACAATGGCACCAAAAAGTAGAGCGGGATTGTCGATGTATTCAAGCTGAATAACAATTTCCGCATCGTTGTTGTCGGGGTCGGTAAATACCGAATCAAGCGGCACATAATAAACATGGTCCGGGTAGCTTGGTTCGTCAATGGTTGCCACCGGATTTGCAATTTCGGGCGCCAAATCCTGGTGGTTCAGCTGGTCGATGCAAAAATAGGCCGGTGTGTTCATCCCCCAGTCGCCAACATCGGAAGAGGAAAGGCTGAAACGCAGTTTTGTTATTTCTCCGAGAGAAGTTAAGTCGAGCCATTCCCAATCGTTTATAACATAGTCCTCAGAACTGTTCTCTGCCCTGAAATCGGCCAGAAAATATTCAATTGACCCTGATGTGTCGCCAGCCTCAGAAATGCCGTAAATGGTTACTTTGAACCAGTCGGGGTCAGTCCCGTTTTCGCCGCCGAATTTTTTGGAATAAGCATCGCCGTTTACCATAGCAAAATAGGTGTAGGTTGAATTGGTAAGATACACCCCTGAAACAACGGTTTTTTCAAACTGAATTTCAGCACCGGAAGAAGCATACGAAACTGCATAAGCCCCGGTTCCGATGGCTCCCTGTCCGGCGATGGCACTGTACTGGTTGCCCCAGCCTTCGGTTTGGTTGTCGGTGATGGTTGATGCTGCAAACCCGCTCCAGCTCCCCCAGTCGGCATTGTAATCATTCAGAAAAGTAAATCCGCCGCTGGTAAAACTTCCTGCCCCGTCGGAACCGTTGTAAAAACTTTCCGGCTCCAGTCCCGCATCTTCAAAGTGAGCTTCAGCAACTGTTTCAATAGCTTCGGGCGATATTCCGTTAAAATCATCGATACAAAAATAAGCAGGCGTATTCATGCCCCATTCGCCAACATCGGTTGATTCCAACTCAAATTTAATGGATGAAACCACTCCTAAATCCTGCAAATCAACCCATTCCCAGTCTTTTACAAGATAATCGTCCTGCGAATTTTCGAAGGTGAAGTCAGCAAGATAAAATTCTACCGGGCCGGTTTCGCTGCCATAAATATCCGTTCCCGAAATGGTCAGTTTGAAATAGTCGGGTTCGGTTCCATCAGTTCCTCCAAATTTTTTGGTGTACGCATCCCCTTCTTTCACTGCGAAGTAGGCGTACGTTGAATTTGTTACATAAAACCCGCTTAACAACTGGGGATTTGGCAGTTCAAGCACCAACTCCCCGGACTGATAAACCACTGCATAATTTTCCGATTCGTTAGCGCCGCTTCCTGCAATTGCACTGTACTGATTTTCCCAACCGGCGGTGGCCGAGTCTTTCATGTTCGAAACTGAAAAACCATCCCAGCTTCCCCAATCCTCATTGTAATTGTTGGGAAAGTAAAAATTACCGCTGGATATTCCACCCGAACCGTCGGAGCCATTCCAGAATGAATCCGGCTCCAGAATCACATCGTCAAACGTAGCAACATTCTGGGCTTTTACTGAAAAGAAGGCAACCCAAAGCCCGGCAAAAAAGTAAATTTTTTTCATTGTAAAATTTTTTAGTTGAACAAATCATTTTACAATACCAAAACCCGTGGGAAAAATAAGGTAAACTACCTCAAGCTTTTAGTCCCGAAAGCTTTTAATATTGTTTTCGAACGGCAGGTCTTCTGGCTTGCCCCGGTTGGTGCTGCCTTCCCGCCCCGGTTACCCGGGGCAGTGGCTGAGGTTGCTACCAACATGAAAGGCTTACAGCTGCGGGTACAGCTCCGGCTTTTCACCGGATTCCCTTTTCATCTCCGAAGAGAACCTGTTCATCATAAAAACAGATTTATATTTCCGAAGTCCGATTCACCTGAACAAAAAATCTGACGGATTTATCCCAACTTTAAAAGAGTCAACCAAAACTCCGGATTGGGAATACCGGTAAATTATTGCATCCTGTGTGTAATCTATAGCGTCGGAAACATAAATCTCATCGTTATCGGGGTTTATACCCATGCTGTAAAAAAGTTTGCCCGTGCCCGGAATAAATGCAGAAACAGGCAAGGTTTTACTGTTTACAGCCATTTTGCAAACCCCCTGATTTATAAAACAGAGCGTATCTTTGGCACTGTTCAGTTCCAAATCGTAGGGATTGGCGTTGCTTTCAAACCGCAAAATTTTTTCAACGGTGAAAGTTTCAGGGTCAATCCGGGTTAAGGCGGGTTGTTCGTTTCCCATTGAGGAACCTTCGAAACCGCCGTCGGACAACACCCAAATTTTATTGTTTGCATCTACTTTCAAATCTTTGGGTTGGAGCGGCACCTCTATTTCTGCTTCCAGTTTATCGGTTTCAGCATCAATAACAAGAATTTTGTTGTTGTACGACCAACTGGATACAAAAACATATTTTCCAACCTGCACCATTTGTTCCGATGTGTGTTTTTCCGTCAGTTCAATCCGGCCTGTTTTTTCCAGTGTAACCGGATTAAAAACCGTAATGTGGTGCGCATATAAATCGGAAATGTAGGCTTTCTCTTCGGAAATAAAATGAATGTAGCGCGGCGAGGTTAAACCCGTTATAACACCTTTAAATGCAGCTGTTCGCGGATCGACGGCATAAATTTTACCGGAATTATTTGCCACAAGAAACAATGAGTTTTTATTTCTGTACATCGATTGTGCCACATCTCCCAGCGGCACATTGTTGCGGGCATAAAACAGATCGTTCTGAACATTTTTTGTTTCATAATTGTAAAACGAAAGCGATGCATTTCCGTACATAAAATTTCCTTCACACGTAATAAAAACCCCGTTTTCAGTGTCGAGATCAAAAAAAACGGTTTCAACAGGCTCGTCGGAACATGCCGCTAAAACCAAGGCCAGGATTGATATGTATATTATTTTTCGAATCATTTTCTGTAGTTCAGCCCCATTGCGAATGAATAAAACCGGCCCGGCACCGGGCGCCATAAAATACTTTGGTAATCTTCGTTAAACAGATTTTCGACGGTAAATTTCATGTTCAGACGGAAATCTTTTATTTCCAGAATTTTATCCAGCGATATCTTGCTCAGCCAATACGGATTTAACACCCGTTCAAATTGCGACTCTTCGTTGCTTGAACTGGTGTATCTTTTTCCAACGTATTCAAGATCATATTTCAATGTAAAGTTTTTTACCCGTGCGGCCACAAAAAAGTTTCCCTTGTGTTTTGGAATGTAAATGAGTTGCTTGCCACGCGAATTGTCAACCGACCGAACCGCATTTTGATTGGTGGTGTGGGTGTATGAATAGGTACCCCCCGATTTGCCTTCGAAATTTGGCCAGTTGCGGCTTACCGAAAACCGGTATTCAGCGCCCCTCGAAAGTACTTCTTTTATGTTGTTTGCTTCCCAGTAGTAGGCTCCGTTTTGCGCCGGCTGCCAAACAATCCAGTTGTCGATAAACGAAACAAAACACGTAATTTCATTGTCAAAAGCAAACCGGCTGTTTTTCATCTGGTACAACATGGATACATCGCCGGTATAACCATCTTCAGCCAAAAGTTCAGGATTTCCTCCCGGCAGCCAGTACAAATCATTTAATGTAGGTTTATGATAGTTCCGAGCCATATTTAGTTTGAACAGCAGCGGAAATTTTTGGGTTACCTGCCATTCAAAACCAGCTGCGGGAATAAACGGAACAACATGGTTGTCGTAATTTTCTGAACGCATCAACACAAAAGCCGCAAAACGATCGGAGGGTTTCATGTGCCAGTTTACCAGAAGACTGGTTTCCAGCCGTTCTTTGTTGTAGCCTTCGCCGTTTTTTCTGTTGCGAATTTGTACCTGGTGATAATTGATATCAATACTTGCCGTAGCATATGTTTTTTCATTGAATTTCCTAAAAATCCTGAAATGATTCTGAAAGCTGTTCTCCCTGCTTTTTGAATCCTCGTTTACAAAATCGAACTCAGGGGTAGCGCGGTAATAATTCAGCGTGGTTGAATTCAACCCTGTAAAAAAGTGGTAGTTAAAATTATCGGTGTATTTCTTAAAATCATACTGAATGCGCAGCTGATTATCTTTTTGAAATTCTTTGCGCGGACTTCCCTCGTATGACATTAGCTGGGGCAAATTCCGGTCGCTTTTCTGAATCCAAAACCGGAGCGACATAATTTTGTTGCTGAATGTACGGTAATAAAATTCCTGTAAAAGTCCGGTTTTCCAATAAGCTGCATTTTTTAATGTGTCGGTTCGCTGAGGAATTATTCCATAGTTGTAAAACGGAAAATTATTTTCAGAACTTTCATAAAACAGGCGGGTGTTCGATTTTAACCGGTCGTTACCCAGCAATGCTTTAAAAAAAGTTTTTTTTGTTTGAAAAGAGCTGGTTTCAACCAAAGCAGCCAGTTCGCAATTGGTAGTCCAGTTGATTTGATTGTTTAAATGAATGCTGCCGCCCAGTGCTCCGCTGCCTTCGGCCATTGAACTTCCGCCGTGCAGCAGGTACACATCGTCGGTAAAAAATACCGGAAGAAGCGATAAGTCGGCAGTTCCGTTCATGGGTGAATTCAGGTTCATTCCGTTCCATAAAACCTGTGTGTGCGTTGCCGCAGTTCCTCTGAAACTTGCAGTTGCCGCTGAACCGCGCCCGGATGATTTAATAAAAACAGACGTATATTCCGAAATTAATTCAGAAAGAGAGGTGGTTAAAGTAGTTACTCGTGCCATCGAATCAGGGCGTGTAAGTTTTAAACCGGCCTCCTCAACTTTTCGTTTGGCAAGAACTTTTACCTCTTCAATTTGAATGGTATCGGTCAGATTCTGCGCCTTTACAATTGTAAAACACAGCAACAAAAGCATCCATATCAAAAATGTAGCTTTCATTACTTTTTTATGAATTTAACAGTTTTACCAGCGGATTTACCAACAATTTTCAACACATAAATTCCGGGAGTAAAAAACTGAACATCAACTGTTTTATTAGAAGTAAAAACCGATTCTGACCATATGTTTTTACCATTCAAATCATAGATATACATTTGTGTTCCCACCAAATCGGGTCCGTTTACAATTAACTCTTTTTCAGCCGGATTAGGATAGATTTGAATATCCGATTCAGCAAAATCAATACTGGAAGTAACTATTTTGTTTGAAATTAAAACGGCATCGTTTCCCGAGCTAACAAGAAGCGGTGGCGCTGATGTTACTAAAATTGCAGCCTTTCCGTTTTCATCAGAAAAATAGCTTGCTTCACCGGCAGTAATTTCATGGTTCTGTATTGGAATAAAATCAGTTTCGGCAATTATTCCGCCCACCTGTGAACAAGTTGTTTGCTCCAGGGTGATTTCAATTTCGTCGTTTACAACAGCCGAATCTTTATTTGAAACCATCCGCGTAAAAATCCACGGATGAACAATATCCGAAACATGATACAACACAATTGTGTCTTCTTGGGCAATGGCAATTTCATCAAAATTATTGAAATAGTGTGTGCTGTTTTTACAAACAACCCAGGCTTTTGCAAATGCTTCGGGCGAAGTTTTTCCACCCCAGCCGTAAACAAATTCCCCTTCTTTTTCAACCGAATACAAATATAACTCGCCCCCTGAGTTTTCATCGTCGCGCAGCGAAAAACCCAGGCCGGCTTTTTGCAAACCGGCAACTACAGCATGTGCCAGCGAATGATGTTCTTCTCCGGAATAGTTGTTGGTTCTGTTTTCTACAAAATTGCTAAAATCAGTTGTCCCGACTTTTATTTTTTGCAATGGAAACAAGTTTTCGTTTTCCGTTTTTACCGAAAAGTAAATGCCAACCAAATCGCTTTGCGATCCAATTTTAAAACGAACTGTTTTTTCTGTAAATCCATCTACACGAAAAGTCACCGAAGTTTCGCCGCTTTCGGAAGCGACAAAATAACTTTTTCCTCCGGCTTCAATAATTTTTCCTAAACTCTGATTTTCGATACTGTACTGAATTTCTACAAACAGTTTATCACCGTTATTGTCGAAAACATTGGCTTCCAGCAAAACAGAATCGCCCGGATAAACCGATGAAAAATCGGAAAGAACTTCGATGGAATCTGGGGTAACCACCGTCAGCAAGGTGGTTTTTGTTTTTCCGTTTGACGAAACGGAGATTTCGGTTTCCCCGTTGTTTTTTGTGGTAATTTCCCCTGCCGAATTAACGGATGCAACATTTGTATTTTGCGAAACAAACGTAAATGTTGATTCCAGTGGTCGTCCGTTTAAAAAATATTTTGCTTCGAGTTGCAAAGTTTCACCGGCAATTATTTTGGATTTGTGGTGATATACCACCAGCAATTCATTTTCACCAGTTATTTCCTTATTTTTTTCAACATCGGCAACATATGCCACATCGGTTGAAATTTCACCCAGCCATCCAATACTTGCCAGGTTTGCAGTGGCAACTTTTATAAAATGAACCGCATCCAAATCCACATAATTTCCTTCTGAGTCAACCGCCCACGAAATATCAACCGGATTTCCACCGGCCCCTTCCACTTCATCTGAATACGGATTATCGGGGATACTTAAATCAACGCCCTGTTTTACTGCACGAACATCGGCATAACCAAAATCAAAAGGTTCAGTAACAAGTTGAGCGGGATTGGAACTGTCGATTGCCGGAGCAAGCAATGTTCCTTCAAAAACAACAGAATCCTGCGGATAGTCGGGAAAATTTACAGCTGCCGGATAATATTCCTGGGTATTGTAGCTGTTTGCCTTAATGGTTCCCGTATTTTCCCTGTTGTCTTTCCAATACACATCGCGTGTTTCGGTTTTGAAGTAGGTAACCTGGTAGTTCTCAACGGATCCGGAATGGAAATGCTGGCTGCCTTTTATTTCATACCAGGTATCATCGGGCAGCCCGTTTTGGTTTTTATCTTTCATAACCCAAACTACACCGGGCTCCGCCGAACCGGAGAATGCATTTCCGAAAATGGTAAAATCAATTCCGTACGGATTTTCAGCATCGTTCACACAGGCATATTCAAAACCCAAAATAATGTAGCCCCCAAAACTTCCGAGCGAAACAATATTTGCCATTTCTTTTGGCATGTTTTGGGCCGCCTGCGGAGTTCCAACTGATTCAATGTTAATGTGTTGCCCGGGTGCTGGTTTATATTCCCAAACACGGTTGACAACATTTTGCGCATTTACAAGCCCCCCTATTCCCAGGATTGCAAGAAATAAATTTAATTTTTTCATTCCCCTTTGTATTTTTTTAACATGGGGAAATAAAACTTCAGGTATTAAACCGTCGCTTTTATTCCCGAAAGCATTTTTTTTGAAAATGGCAGGTCTTCTGGCTTGCTCTTTTTCCTGCTCCTTCCCGTTTCTTTTTGAGTTTAAACAGTGGCCATGCAGAAAATTTACGAGCTTACAGCTGCGGGTACAGCTCCGGTTTTACACCGGATTCCCTTTTTACTTCAAAATTGAACCATTTTGCTGTTGCAAAGTTAATAATACTTTGACGTTATTTATTAAGAATTATTCTAAATAATAACATATATTGCATTTCATTATACATCTTCAAAAATGAAATTATAAATGCTATGAAAACAAATCCAATCTTCCTGCTACTGGCCATTTTCTTAAGTGTTTTGAAAATGAATGCACAAGAACACAGCGATGCTGTATTAACCGGCCATGTGGTTTCGGCAGGAGAACACCTTCCGTTTGTAAATATTTACCTGGAAGGAACAAATTACGGAACAACTACCGATGTTACAGGCCATTACATGATGGTGGATCTTCCGGTTGGAAAATATACCTTAGTTGCTAAAATGGTGGGCTACAAAACAGTAAAAAAGGAAGTGGAATTAAAACCCGACGAAACCGTTGAAGTAAAATTTGAACTGGAAGAAGAATTTATCAGAGTAGACGAGGTGGTAATTACCGGAACAAAAACATTCAAACGACAAACTGACAATGCGGTTATCGTGAATGTATTGGATGCAAAGGCGATTGAAAATATTGCTGCCCAGACCGTTTCGGAGTCATTAAATTTTCAGCCCGGATTACGAATGGAAACCGATTGCCAGACCTGTAATTATTCGCAGTTGCGAATGAACGGACTGGGCGGGGCTTACAGTCAGATTCTGATAAACAGCCGCGCGGTTTTTAGCCCTTTAACCGGTTTATACGGGCTGGAACAAATGCCTTCTGAAATGGTGGAACGGATTGAAGTGGTTCGTGGAGGCGGCTCGGCGCTTTACGGTTCGAGTGCCATTGGCGGAACGGTAAATATTATTACGCGAATGCCTCAACGGAATTCATACGAGGTTACCTCCAATGCATCGGTTGTGGGCGACGATTCAAAAGACCTGTCTGTTCATGGAACATTAACGGCGCTGTCGCAAAAAAGGAATGCCGGATTTGCACTCTACACTTCCTACCGCGAAAGGGATTTGTACGATCACAACGGTGATAATTTCTCGGAAATGCCTTTGCTTGAAAATAACTCTTTCGGATTAAATTCGTTTTTTAACCTGGATGAAAATCAAAAACTGGAAGCAAATTTTTCAAGTATGTATGAATACCGTTACGGTGGAGAAATGATTGACAAAGCCGCCTATCTTGCCAAACAGTCGGAAGAAAGAACACACAATGTTTTAATGGGAGGAATTAACTACGATTTTACCAGCAATAACAACCAAACCAGCTTTTCGCTCTACACAGCCGGGCAATACACCCGCCGCAAACACTTTACAGGAATTGCCCCCGACGGCGGTCAGGAGTTGATGGATTACAATAACAATCCGCCGTATGGAAATTCAAAAAATCATACCATTCAATTTGGTGCACAAATAAATCATATGGTACATAATTTTATTAAAGGCTCGAATAATATCACTTTTGGCGCCGAATACAAAATTGATGACGTTTGGGATGAAATAAAAACCTATAACTATTTGATAGATCAAAATACCCGGAATTTAGGCGTTTTTTTACAAAGCGACTGGTCATTTACTCCCAAAGCAACCTTGCTCACCGGTGTTCGGGCCGATAAACATAATTTTGTAGAAAATCTGATATTCAATCCCAGGGTCTCATTTTTATATAAACCCACTACTGACGCCCAATTACGATTATCGTGGTCAACCGGTTTCCGGGCGCCACAGGCTTTTGATGCCGATATGCACATTGCTTTTGCCGGCGGGGGTATCCAAACCATTCAGCTTCCGGATGATTTAAAGGAGGAAAAATCGCAAAGCTGGAGCGCTTCGCTGAACTGGGATAAACCCACCGAAAAACACATTTACGGTTTTACATTGGAAGGTTTTTATACAAGTTTGAACGATGCTTTTATTTTGGAAGAAATTGGCACAACGGAAGACGGAAATTCGATTATGGAAAAACGAAATGGCGGACAGAGCAATGTTAGAGGGTTTACTTTGGAGCTGCGAGCGAACTATAACAGGAAAGTTCAGGTGGAAGCCGGTGTAACGCTGCAAAAAAGCCAGTACGAAGATTTTGTGGCATGGTCGGAAGAACTGCCCGGAACAAGAGATTATTTGCGGACTCCGGAAACCTACGGATATTACACGTTTACCTGGAGCCCCGGCGCTAAATTCAAGGCTTCGCTGGCGGGAATTTATACCGGTGCCATGCTGGTTCCGCATTATGGGTTGGCCGGCGATAGCGGTACTCCCGAACAGGACATTTTATTCGAATCGCCTGCCTTTATTGAAAACAACCTGAAATTATCATACACCTTCAGCAGTGTCAGGCTCGATTCTTCCATTGAACTATTTGCAGGTGCCGGTAATTTGTTTAATCAGTATCAGGATGATTTTGACAGTGGGAAAAACCGTGACAGCGGATACATTTACGGGCCCGCCAAACCGAGAAGTTTGTTTTTTGGAATAAAAATATTCAATTAAACAAAAAAGCCAGGACTTTCCCTGGCTTTTTCTATAATGTATGAGACTTGGTTTAACTGTTTTTAAAAACTTTTTCAGGAAGTTGAATTGCCCGTATCATCAAAAATATCCCGGCCAAAACAAAAGGAACACTTAACCACTGGCCCATATTTAAAGCCATTGCAGCTTCAAATGCCTCCTGGTCTTCTTTGATAAATTCAATTAAAAAACGGGCGGTAAAAATCAAAACAAAAAAGGCGCCAAGCAGCAGTCCTGGGCGGTTTTTTGAACTGGTCTTTTTATACAAATACATTAAAATAAAAAACGAAAGTATGTATGCCAGCGCTTCATAAATTTGCGTTGGATGTTTGGCCACTACTTCGCCGTTACGTTCAAAAATAAAGCCCCAAGGCAAGCTGGTTTCCACACCGTAGATTTCCGAATTCATCAAGTTTCCGGTTCGGATAAATGCTCCAACAAGCGCTGTAGGAACAACAATCCGGTCGAGTGTCCAGAGAACAGTTCGTTTTGTGATAGTTCGCGAATGTATCCACAGGGCAATAATAATTCCGAAGGCACCACCGTGGCTGGCCAAACCTCCGTGCCACACTTTGATAATTTCTTCCGGGTGTTGCGAATAATATTCCCATCCGTAAAAAAATACGTGCCCCAAACGTGCGCCAACAATGGTTGCAATAATGATATAAAAAAACAGGCTTTCAATCCACTTTTGCTTTACATTTTCCGACTTTAACATCCATTCACCAATACAATAGCCAATAAGCAGTCCCGAAGCAAACAATAAACCGTACCATCTTACCGAGAGACCGCCGAGGTGAAAAATTTCGGGGTTTGGATTCCAGTGGATAAAACTTAAAATATGAATCATGTTTTAAAATTTGGTTTCAATGTGTTAAACAACTCCCCGCCCGTGGCAATGTTTGTATTTTTTTCCACTTCCACACGGGCACGGATCATTTCTTCCCACCCTTTTTTCCACTTTTACCGGTTGCGGTTTTTCTTTTTCCTGTGTTTGTGTGTTGGCACCTTCCATCGGGTTATTTACATTCGGAAGATCGGATTTCTGTGTTTTGTATCGGCTCATATCGGTCCGTCTTCTGGCTTCAGCTTCCCTCACCTGGTCGGGGCTTTGAATCGGAATCTGCCCTTTCATGAGTGTGGAAACCACATCTTTGTTCACCTTGTTCACCATTTGTTTGAAAAGGTTGAATGATTCAAATTTATAGATGAGAAGCGGATCTTTTTGTTCATAGGTAGCGTTCTGAACCGATTGTTTTAAATCA
>JAFGDX010000403.1 GCA_016931875.1 Prolixibacteraceae bacterium | reverse complement strand
TATATCACCGGGCGTGCTATCGATATGACGCTGGAAGGCGCTGATTACAACAAGGCCTTGTTAATCATTTCAAAAAAACACCTGGAAATCAAAAACAAAATACTGGTTGATTTGGAACGAGGCGGAACCTACCTAAAAGGAGAAGGCATGTTTACCGGCGAAGAAAAACAAATTATCTATACCATTGTCAGTCGCCGCGAAGTAGCCATTTTGGAAGAATACATCAGTAAAATTGATCCGGATGCATTCATTACCGTAATGGACACAAAAGAAATCCTGGGTGAAGGGTTTCAGAGTTTAAATGCTAAACTGAATTCATAAAAAGATTTGATTGAGTTTTAAATCCAAGCAGCCCATCTCCATTTACTCTGCTATTTCTACTTTTTACCGAAAAAATCAGATTCTTTCTAAAATTTTAAACAAATCAAACGGCTGATTTTGTAATTTTGGTACTTTCTGAATGCATCAAATAAAGGCCATGAATGGAAAATTCCAACTGACAATTTTTCTTATTTTACTTATTACCCTTCAAACCCGGGCTCAATCAGTGGGATTGGTTTTGAGTGGCGGCGGAGCAAAAGGTATGGCTCACATCGGAATAATTAAGGTACTCGAAGAAAACAATATTCCCATCGATTATATAGCCGGAACTTCTATTGGTGCCATTGTTGGCGGACTTTATGCCGCGGGTTACACCACCGACGAAATGGAAGAACTTTTTAAATCAGACGATTTTTATTTTTGGTCGACAGGAAAAATACAGGAAGAATACCGCTACTATTTTAAACAACCCGAATCAAATCCTTCGTGGGTTGAACTGCGGATTACCAAAAGAGATGATAAGGTAAGGCTGCTACCGCCAACCAGTTTAATACCCGAAGAGCAAATGGATTTTGCTTTTATGGAACTTCTTGCTGCCACCAACGCCGCCTGTGAAAATAACTTCGATAGTTTAATGGTTCCGTTCTTTTGTGTTGCTGCCGATGTTTACAATCATCAGCCGGTTGTTTTGAGAAATGGCGATTTAGGGGAAGCCGTTCGGGCATCGATGACAGTGCCGCTGTATTTTAAACCCATCGAAATTAACAATACACTACTTTTCGATGGCGGAATCGTTAATAATTTTCCGCATGATTTAATGACCGAAATATACAAACCCGATATTATCATCGGGCACAAAGTTGCCAGCGATCCGAAAGCCGCTGCTGCCGACGATGTGATGGAACAAATTTCGAATATGGTTATGCGACCCACCAATTTTGAAATTAAGCCCGAGGAAGGAATTCTTCTGGAAACCAATTTCACAAACATAAACCTGCTCGATTTCAACAAAATAGAAACCGTAGTTGAAGCAGGAAGAAACACCGCTGAACAATACATTGACAGCATAAAAACGCGTATTGCCCGCAGAGTCCCGTCTGAAGTCGTTCAGCAAAAAAGAGAAAAATTCAACAACAAAAAACCCCAGCTTTACTTCCAGAATATACAGGTCGAGGGAATTAGTGACCCGGAACAGCGCCGGTTTATTATTCAGTCGATAAAACACAGGTACAATGTGGTTTCTCTTTCACTGCTGAAAAAAGAATACTTCAAACTTGTAGCCGACCAGAATGTAAAATCAATTCGGCCAATTACGCGCTACAATAAAGAAACCGGTTACTTCGATCTTCACCTGAAAGTAGAACCCGAAAAAAAATTCAAAGTAAATATCGGGGGAAATATTTCCACCAAACCCATTAACCAGGGCTACGCCAGTCTGGATTACCGCTCGTTTAACGGACGGGCTTACAACCTTAGTTCAAATTTGTATTTCGGAAGGTTTTACAGTTCTTTCAAACTGGGGGGCCGCATCGATTTTCCGTGGAGATTCCCGGTGTATATTGCAGGCTACTCCACACTCAACCGCTGGGATTTTTTCGCATCAAGCTCGGAGCTTTTCTTTGAAGATGTGCGTCCGCCCTACATTATCCGGGACGAATATAATTTTAGGTTCGAAGCTGGTTTCCCAATTGGCGTTCACAGCAAATTTTACGCTGGCCTGGCATACTCGAATGCCACGGATGAATACTACCAGACTGATATTTTCAAAAAAGAAGATGAACCCGATCAGACTGGTTTTGATGCTTTTGTAACACACGCAGGAATTGAAAGCAGTTCGCTCAATTATAAACAATATGCAACCGAGGGCGAGTTTTCATGTCTTTCAGCAAAATATATTAGCGGAAAAGAAACCAATATTCCCGGAACAACATCGAGTGCCACTGTCAAAACCAAAAAAAACCATGCGTATTATTTGCTAAAGGCGCACTCTACTAAATATTTCCGTTTCGGAAGGGCCTTTTCACTCGGAACACATGCCGAGGCTGTTTTTAGCAATAAGTCGCTGATGCAAAATTACCGATCGACCCTGCTGACAGCGCCGGGTTTTTACCCAACACCCCACAGCAAATCACTGTTCATCGAAAATTTTCATTCCAACAACTACCTGGCAGGTGGATTAAGCGCGATTTTCAATTTTAATCCGTCGTTTCATTTGCGATTTGAAGGTTATGGTTTTGTTCCGGTGAAAGAAGAACTGAGTACTCCTGATTTAACGGCCTATCAAAACATCAATGCTTTTGAAAATTATTATCTGCAGGGAATGGCAGCTTTGGTTTACCAAACCGGTGTTGGCCCCATCAGTCTGGCGTTAAATTATTACGAGAAGGAAAACACCAACTTTTACTTAACCCTGAATTTCGGATATATTCTTTTTAACAAAAGAGGATTTTAAAACCAGTTATTTCCTAATAAAATGGGGCATTTCAGGATGGAGATAAAATGAAATTTCAATAATTCCTTTTATTTCGCCATTTTGTCGCCAGGGAGTTTGATAAACGATTTTTTTCAGTCCGTTTTTTTCGCTTGTGTACATGTTGTCCGCCGGGTTTTCCAGCATCTGTTTTAATTTGGTTTTTGAAGGCTCCGAGTGGCAATCGAGTAAATTGGAACCCAATAACTTTTCACCGCCATACTTCAGAAACTGTTCAATGGAACACTGATTCATATAAACAATTGTACCCTGCAAATCACAAATGGTAATGGCGCCGTTAAATCCATTCTCCCAGTCAATACTCACTTGTTCGTTCCTTTTTTCCGGTAACATTTAACCCATTCTATTTCAAAACTATTGGGCAACTGGTGGCCGGGAATGTTGTGTACAACAATGGTTGAAGCCTGCAAATACAACGGATGTTTGATTTCTCCATTAGTAAATCTGAAAACTTCGGTTTCATTTACCTTCCAAACCCAGGTGGAACCCGATTTTTCAATCGTAAAAATATACCACTTTCCGCTCTTTAAATTGGAAATATCCAGGCCCTCCAACTGTATTTTTCCATTGCCGTCGATTTTTGAAACACCAATTCTGTTTTTTGTTCCCATCTCAAGCAAATGAATCCGCGATGTGTGGTGCTCACCTGCCAGCAAAAACGTACTAACCAACTGTTTTGCGGGGTTAAATCTGATTTTTGCCTCAAAAATTTCATTTCCGTTTCCAAAACTTTCAACCGATGAAACCAGCCCTGATGTATATTCAAAATCAGCCGGAACAAAACCAGCCGGCATTTTCCACATTTTCCCTTTAGCACTTTCTTTTTTTACTTCAATACACAATTTACCATTGGTTTTTACATTTTCCCCCGATGTAAAACAATGCAAATCCCCCGGTAATGAATAGTTTCCACCAATAATTTGTTCTGCCCGTTTGTTTACCACCGACCACTTTTCGGAATGCAAACGGTTGGCAAAATCATCTTCAAAGGTTATTTCCCAATTTTTAAAAAAATCAAAAGCAGTGCTGTTTTTGTATTTAAAATACTTTTGAATATGTGGTTGTTTTTTTATCTCTTCATACCTTTTTAATTGACTGAATTCAGCGGTTTTTTCCCATTTCTTTTTGTCTTCCAGGTATGCTTTTCGTTCCAGAAAGCTGGTGGATGTCGTTTGTTCCCGCAACTCTTCAAACCGTTTTAATTCGTTTGATGTCTTTACATCCAGATAGTTCCGGTATAGTGATGATTTTTTGAATTTCAGATAAAAACGGATATCCGAATCGCCTTTCATTGTTTTATATTTATTCTTTTGGGCAAACGCTTCTTCCTTTTTGTCCTTTTTATCCTGTGCAAATTTTCCCCCGGTTACATATTCTTTTACCCTTTTAAATTCTTCCGGTTTGTCTGATTTAGTAATTTTCTCAAACCGACTGAGTTCCGGCGAGCCACTTACTCTGAAATATTGTTTTATACGTTTGCTTTTTTTGAGTTTTTCAAACTCTCTTAACTCATTGTACTCTTTGCTATCTTTAAACTGAAGGGCCTCCATCTCCGCTTTTTTCTTTTTAAATGCGGGTGAGTTTACAAACGTTTCCAATTCGAGATATTCCTTGAGCTCGTCTGATTTATCAACTTCCAGAAACTCTTTGTAATCATGATAAAGAATTTCGCGTTGTTTTTCAATTTTTTCAACGGGTTTTATTTTTCCTGTTAGTTGAAGTGAAAAAATTTTGAATGACATCTGTACAATTTAATTCGGTTTCCAATAACCAAAAATAGAAATTAAACCAATACATTCTAATTATGGCAATTATAAAATTGGAATTTTCTAATTAAATACCAGGCATGTAAAACCGCACGGTGAAAGATTTTAACAATTTTCAGCACCTGTAACAACTTATAAAACATTGGTTGTTTATATGTTTTTATATTTGCCATTGTCTATTCTGCTTATTTTGAATATTTTAGTCGGAATAAAATAGAATTATGATAGGACAGTCAGAACTAATTCTTAACAACGACGGAACCATTTTCCATTTGCATTTAAAACCTGAAAACATTTCAGACGACATCATTCTGGTGGGCGATCCGGCCAGGGTTGATACCATTTCATCGTTTTTTGAAACCATTGAGTTTTCCATTCAAAACCGTGAATTTAAAACCGTTACAGGCTGGTACAACAAAAAAAGGCTCACCCTGCTTTCCACAGGAATTGGAACCGACAACATCGATATTGTGCTCAACGAACTGGATGCTTTGGTGAACATCGATTTGGAAAAGCGCAAAATAAAAGATCAAAAAAAATCATTAAATATTGTTCGTATCGGCACTTCCGGTGGTTTGCAAAACGATTTGCCTGTCAACTCCTTTGTTGTTTCGCAAAAAGCCATCGGTTTCGATGGGATGCTGAATTTTTACGCCAACCGCGAAGATTTTTCCGACCTGCCTTTTGAAATTACATTTAAACAGTTTACAAATTGGGACAAATCGCTTCCCACACCCTATGTGGTTGATGCCTCAAAAAAGCTG
>JAFGDX010000402.1 GCA_016931875.1 Prolixibacteraceae bacterium | reverse complement strand
CTCATTCTGTTTCTTCCGGTAATTTGGATTAACACACATGCTTTTTCGGTTACCAATGCCATTTTCACCGCTATTTTTATTTTGGGATATGCCCTGAACCGCAAGTGGTTAAAGTGATTCACCCGTTCACTTGGCAGCTTGCAATCATTTGATTCATCAACGGGTATGAAACCCCAAAGCAAGCTTTGGAAACTTGTTCCGCAGCAGAGCTGCAGGGTATTTCCGATTTCATCGGGATTGTTCGACTAACAAATTTCATTTCGCTCACTCCTGAAATCTGAGTCTCACGAATAAAACCGGATAAAAAAAACGCCAAAAAAAAGGTGTAAAACCCAAAAAGGGTTCATTCCGTATCATAAAAATTCATTCTAATATTTTATATTGCAGGGAAAAATGACCAGGATTTTTATCTTAAATACCGCGCTGCTTATAACTCTTTCGTTTCTTTACGGCATAATCAAGTGGTACCGTCCCAAAAATGAAATCTATTTTCAGCTTACCAGCGGGCTCTGGTTTGGGTTGGTAGCTGTGTCAGCCATGATGATTCCTTTTGAATACACCCCCGGAACTATTTACGACGGACGTTCGGTGGTATTAACCCTGGCAGGGTTATGGGGTGGCGGCTATGTTACTCTACTCTCAGTCATCATAGCCGGAGCATACAGAATTTACCTTGGCGGGGCAGGAATATGGGCTGGACTGACAACCATCCTTTTTTGCGGCCTTACCGGGCTCGTGTTCAGGTTGCTGCTCAAAAACAGGCTGCACGAGTTAAAAATTTTTGTTTTCTGGGGAATTGGTGTGGTGTCGCATGTGGTTATGCTGTCGGCACAATTGCTGGTTCCGGGGCAGCCCCTGCTTATTCTGCACAAAATATGGCTACCGGTAATCGTAGTTTTCCCGCTGGCATTTGCTTTTATCGCCACTCTTTTTCAAATTGTCGACAGGTATATTTCCAACAGTCTCAAAATAAGGGAAGCCGAAGAATTGTATCGCACCACCCTGTTAAGCATTGGCGACGCGGTAATTTGTACCGATAAAAGCGGCGCCATTACCCAAATGAACAGTGTTGCCGAAAAATTAACCGGCTGGAAATTTTCAGAAGCCCGGGGCCGTCAACTGGAAAATGTTTTCAGAATAATAAACAAACACAGCCGCGAAAAAATCGAAAGCCCTTTTGCAAAAGTGATGAAAAACGGGACCATTGCCGGTTTGGAAAAACATACACTGCTGATAACAAAAGACGGAAGAGAAATAGCGATTACCGACAGTGGCGCCCCTATAAAAAACAATGATGAAATTACAGGGGTTGTGTTGGTTTTTAAAGATATTACCGATGAATATCAGTTGCTAGAATCATTGCGCGAAAGCGAGGAAAAATACCGGCTGCTGGTTGAAAACCAAACCGACCTGGTGGTAAAAGTAAATGCCGCAGGACAGTTTTTGTTCGTAAGCCCCTCCTATTGTACCCTGTTTGGAAAAACCGAAGAAGAATTGCTGGGAAATACGTTTATGCCACTGGTGCACGAAGAAGATCGGGAATCCACAGCCGAAGCAATGAAGGCACTGAAACATCCGCCTTACACTGTTTACATAGAGCAACGTGCCATGACGACCAGGGGCTGGGTTTGGCTGGGCTGGAACGATACAGCCATTGTGGATGAGCACGGAAACATCAAAGAAATTATTGGTGTGGGGCGCGATATCTCCAGGCGCAAACACGATGAAAAAACCATTAGCGAACACGAACGCCAGCTTGAATCGATGGTGAAAAACCTGCCCGGATTTGTTTACCGCTGCAAATATAATAAAGACTGGACCATGCTTTATCTTAGCCAGCAGTTCGAAAAAATAACCGGATATCTTCCGGTAGATTTTATCCAAAACGCCAAACAAACTTATAACAACATCATTGAAAAAAGTTTTCAGACCGAATTATTAAAAAAGTGGGAAAAGGCAATCACTCAGAAATCAGTTTTTGAGGCTGAATATCCGATTGTAACTCAAAACAATCAACTCAAATGGGTGTGGGAAAGAGGCACCGGTGTGTTCGACGATAACGGAAATGTGCTGTTTCTGGAAGGGTATATTGAAGATATTTCTGAATGGAAAAACGCGGAAATGGCTCTGAAAGAAAGCGAAGAGCGGTTTCGCCTCGTGTTGGAGAACAGCCTCGATGCCATTTTAATAACAAATCCGGACGGTTCAATATTAAATGCCAATAAAGCTGCCTGCAAAATGTTTCAAATGACAGAAGAAGAAATTTGCAAGGCAGGCAGAAAAGGCATCGTAAATTTGAATGATCCCAACCTCCCGAAATTCACAGAAGAACGCAAAAAGAACGGATATACGTCCGGCGAACTTACTTTTTACAGAAAAGATGGTTCACTATTCCTGGCAGATATATCTTCTTCAGTTTATAAAACCCGTAGGGGTGAACTCAGAAGCAGTTTAATCATCCGCGATATTACCGAAAGGAAAAAAAATGAGGCTATTCTGCGCGAAAGCGAGGAACGTTTTTCCACCGCATTCAGAGCAAGCCCGGCGCCACTGGTTATTTCCGATATCGAATCAGGGCTTTTCGTGGATGTAAACAACAGATGGGTTGAAATGCTGGGTTATTCGAAAGAGGAACAAATCGGAAAAACCTCAAAAGAGGTCGGCATTTGGCGCAATCCTTCAGAACGCGATCGGGTTATTCAGCAAGTTTTAAAAAACGGTTTCTTTAAAGATGAATACATCGAATTCATCACAAAAAACGGAGAGGTAATCCTTGCACTCTGGTCGGCAGAAACCATTATGCACTCAGG
>JAFGDX010000401.1 GCA_016931875.1 Prolixibacteraceae bacterium | reverse complement strand
TAAAAACATTTTTAAAGTGCTCCAGCTTAATGTCGAGAGCAACACCAAACATGATAAACGCAATTGTTACATTTAGAGCGAACAAACCTGATTGGGAAAAATTTAGCCGAACATTATCCAGAACCTCCAATGCTTCTTTCATAAGTAAGTATTTGAAACTTTGAAAATAGAAAAACTATTTAGAAAAGCAATAAAAAGCCGGAATCAGACCTTCTGTTTCCGGCTTTAAAATATTGTAATTAATTGATTATCTATTTATTCAGAAGAAGTTCAGTCATTTTTTTATTTACATCGGTATTTTTCATAATTCCGGTAAATTCTTCTGCACCGGGGCCATACGCAAACACCGGGACCATAACCGCGGTATGTCCTCCGAGCGGGTAACCGGCTTTTACCATTCCGGTAGTCATGTCTCCACCGGTAATGGCCATTCCTCCGGTTTCATGGTCGGCAGTTACAACCACCAGTGTTTCCCCGTCTTTTGCAGCAAATTCAAGCGCTTTCCCGATGGTTTTATCAAAATCGAGCATGTCTTCCACAATGTAAATTGTACTTCCGGCGTGGCCGCCCCAATCAATTTGCGAGCCTTCCACCATTAAAAAGAACCCCTTTTTATTGTTGCTCAAAATGTTAATTGCCGTTTGTGTGGAAACAGGTAACATATCGCCACGTTCTGCCATCCTTCCGGTATGAACTTCAGCAGTTAATGCAGCCAGTTTTCCGCTTTTTACCTGCGCAATTTTATCTACTTCCTGTTCAAAAGTATAGCCTTTTTCTTTTAGTTCATTTACCAGGTTGCGTCCGTCTTTTCTTTTGGTAAAGTGGTCAAGCCCGCCACCAATAAAAACATCGATGTCGGTTTTCAGAAAATCGGCAGCAATTTCTTCGTACATGTTTCTGCTTTCCTGATGTGCAATAAACGAAGCTGGCGTGGCGTGTGTGATTGCCGATGTGGAAACCAGGCCCGTTGCCAGTCCTTTTTCTTCGGCTTTTTCAAGGATGGTTTTTACCGGTTTTTTAGCGGTGTCCATTCCAATTACCCCATTGTTGGTTCGCACGCCTGCTGAAAGGGCTGTTCCCCCGGCAGCAGAGTCGGTAATATAGTCGTCGGCTGATTGGGTTTCCGAAAAACCAATGTGTTTAAAGTTTTCAAGAAACAAATGGCCGTGGTTGGCTGTTAAGCCGGCAAATACTTGTGAAACTCCCATTCCGTCGCCAATCAGGAAAATGACATTTTTGGGTTTTTCAGCTTTAAATTTATGAGGATAGGTTTTAACGTCATACTTCTCCCCGCCAACATACGTTTTTTCCACATCCTCAGCCTGTGCATCCATGTATGCATCCTGTGCAAAAACATTCCACCCAATGCCAAGGAAAAATATAAGCAATAATAATTTTTGTAACATAGTTTTACTTTTTTGTTTTGAATGAGTAAAAATAAACAGATTTGTGTTGTCAGGGTTTAAATAATGAATAAAAAAAGATAAAATTTTAATTTATCTGAATTTTTCCAGTTCTTCCGCATCGAATTCCGAGTTCATCATAAAAACGGTTCCTTCTTTTGTAATGTGCATCCTGATAACATTCATAATAACAAAGCTACTTAAAATTTCTTCGGCCTTTTTTCGCTGGATTTGAGCCAGCCTCATAAACTTTGAAAAGGTTATCTGGTTGTTGTTTTGAAGATATTCGATAAGAAATTTTTCATCATCGGAGTAAGTGAAATAGATTCCTTTTGGGCTGTTTTGTTTTTTCCAAACCTCAATCTGTATTTTGTGAGCCAGCACATTTTCGTCTTTTATCCGGAGGTAGGCCAGCCATTTTCCGTTGTCATCTTTGGCAAAATGGGGTTTGTGTTTGCTTGGCTCGATACTGATTTCAAGTACGGTTTTCCCTTCCACATTCCACTGTTTGGTTAAAAAACTGATGGGAGGATCGCTGTAGATTTTGGCTGCCGCCTCTACCATATAAAATTCTTCGTCGGTACGCACTCCGGCAATTTTTCCATTGTCTTTTACCCCAATCAGCAGCCGACCGCCATCGGTATTGGCAAAAGCAACCAGCGATTTTGCAATTTTTTTCGAGTCGTTAATACAATACTTAAAATCCTGTTGCTGATGCTCGCCTTCTTCAATTAGTTTATGTAAGTAATTGCTCAATGTTTTAAACTTCAATTCCAAAAATTATACGTGCCAGGTAGCCCAACCCAAACGAAATAATCCCTACCACCGTACTTAATATCACCATTTCAAAAAAACGTTTTTTGAAAGACTGGTCGTTGGCTACCGAAATGTAGTAACTAAACAGGAAAACAACAAAGATGGAATCAAAAACGGCGACTCCCAAACTTAGCCATGGCGACTGGAAAACCAAAAACGGGGTAACCAGTAAAATCACCGCTACAATGTATGCCACTCCGGTAAAAATAGCTGATTTTACCGCCCCTTCTTCTTTTCCTTCTGATTTGCTTGACAGATATTCTGAGGATGACATGGAAAGGGCGCCGGCAATTCCGGCTATAACTCCTGCAAGGGCTACCAAACGGTTGTTTTGCAGGGCAAAAGTTAGCCCTGCCAGTGTTCCCAGGATTTCAACCAGTGCATCGTTTAGCCCCAGAACAATCGACCCGATGTATTTTAGCTGGTCCTCGTCAATAAGTGCAATCAGCTCCTTTTCATGGTCATTTTCTTCCTTGCTGATTTGTATGGCCTCGGGAATTTCATTTCCTATCAGGTTGTAGTTTATCTGTGCTCTCTCTTCACCGCGCTCCATTAGTTTCAGGCCAAAGGTTAACCCAAAAATCCGTGCAATCCAGTAAAATTTCAGGATGTCTGTTTGGCTTGGGGCAACTTCACGTCCGGTGTATTTCTTCCAGATTTGATAGTGACGCAGTTCGTCTTCTGCAATTTCACCAAGAATTTCCCGGTTGGATTGGTTTTTTGTTTTCTGCGCCAGTTTTTTATAGATGTGGTATTCGGTGATTTCTGCACGCTGTGCTTTTATAATTTGATTTCTTACCAGCGGTGTCAACGATTTCATAACAGATTTTCAGGTTTTATTTTAGCCATTCAAAAGTTATATAATGATCCGGGCTCATTCCCAGATTTTTGTAAGTTTTATGTGCAGGAATGTTCGATTTGTCGGCATACAAACGTATTCCTTTTAAATTTTCATCTTCCATCACCCTGTTTTTTATATGCGAGTACATACTTCGGTAAACGCCTTTTCTTCTGAATTCGGGTAAAACATATACCGATTGAATCCACAACACGGTGCCGTTTCTCCAGTCGCTCCATTCATACGTGGTTAACAGCGAACTGATGATTTTACTTTTTACTTCGGTGATGTAATATTTTCCTTTGGTTGAATCGTTTACAACGGCTTTTACCCCAAGTTCAACGGTTGGGCGGTGCAGTTCGGTGCCTTCGGTCTCCTGTGCCATGGCCATCTGAAAATCAACAATAAAGGGAATATCGTCTGGTTTTGCTTCTCTAACTTTCATGTTTCAAAAATAGTAAATCCCATTAATTTGGTGTACAATATTTCGCCAATGCCGTTTCTAATTTCTATTTTAGCTGCGGAAAAATTTAGGTGTAGCGAACATCAAATAACAGTTGAAAAACCTGATGAGTTTAATGAACAATGAAATACGTGTTGTGGTTGCGTCAGAAAATCCGGTTAAAATAAATGCTGCCAAAGAAGGATTTTTAACCTATTACCCCTTGGTGAAAGTGGCGGGTGTAAAGGTAAATTCGGGTGTTTCCGATCAGCCTGTTGATGATGTGGAAACCAAACTTGGCGCCCATAACCGCGCGGTAAATGCCAGGCACAAAAAACCGGACGCTGATTTTTGGATTGGAATTGAAGGCGGAATTGAAACCAGTGAAAAGGGAATAACGGCATTTGCCTGGGTTGTAATTTTATCAAACAATAAAAGCGGAGAAGCGAGAACAACTACTTTTCTTTTGCCTCAGCAGGTTTCTGAATTAATTCGAAGGGGGAAGGAATTGGGAGCGGCTATCGATTTGGTTTTCAAGCAGGAAAATTCAAAACAAAAACAAGGGGCAGTTGGCATGTTAACACACAATAAAATCAGCCGCACACAACTGTATGTTCAGGCCGTGCAACTGGCTCTGCTTCCTTTTGTTAATCCCGGTTTGTACTGATTTTTGCGATGTGTGTGTTTAAAACGGATGTTATTGCAAGTGCTTCAATTATTTTTTGCGGATACGAGCAATAATATCTTCAATTTTTATTCTTTCTTCCTGCAGAAGAACCAGTTGCAATTTTTCTTTTTCAAGTAAACTGCTTACCGTTGGCCCCACCTCGCCTGTAATTATGGTTGAAACTTTCTCGTTTTGTAAAAATTTAACCAGTTTGACTCCACTGTGTTCCGAGTTTTTATAGGGATTTTCGATAATGGAATACGAATCGCTGGTGGCGTTATAAAATACAATGTTTTCACATTTTCCAAACCGAAGATCAAGGAATGATTTTTCTGTTTTTCCCGCTGATGAAATTGCAAATATTTTGTCCATTTTTAAACATTTGATTCGGTAATATAACAATTTAATTGAAAAAAGTTTCAGTTTTGGGTTTCATTTAATTCTTCCCAGTATTCAACAGCTCTTCGTGTGTGAGGAATTACGATGGTGCCGCCCACCAGGTTGGCTACCGAAAAAACTTCGAATATTTCTTTGGTTGTGACCCCTTGTTCAAAACATTTCTCCAGATGGTATTTTACACAATCATCGCAGCGCAAAACCATCGATGTGGCCAGGCCAAGCATCTCTTTTACCTTGGTGCTTAGCGCTCCTTCCTGGTAAGTGAGCGTGTCAATACCGTAAATACGTTTCATTACTTTGTTGTCCGAAGCCAGAATTTTTTCATTCATTTTCGAACGATAGGCATTAAAATCGTCAACCAATTTTCCCATAATAATTTTTGTTTTGATGTTTCCCTCAGAATGCTTTTTCCCGATAGTAAAAATGTCTCTGCGAAAAGTTACCCGGGTTGTAATTGTACCGCTGAAATACAACGGCCCTGTTTCGCAAAGTTCTTTTGGAAAACACCTCCTCTTTTTTTGAATGTGCATACAAAAATAACTGTTTTTTTAGATTCTCTACCCGCATGGCAGATTTTCAAAAGCCAGACAAGGCGGTTCCTTATTTCAGAAATAAATTCTGAAGGATAAACTCTGATTGATTCAATCTTTTGTTTGGAATTATAAACTACTTGTGAACCAGTTGAAAACATTTGCCGGGTTTTCTGTGTTATTTTTTTTTGAAAAGGTGCTACGTATTGATGAATGTCTTACATATGTATGCAAGCCAGTAAAACAAAATCGGGTTTAAATCAGTGCTGTTTTTCAGCTTGTTACCCCGCAAGGATAAATGAAGTAAGTTCTTGTTTTTAAAGGGCTTGTAGTAAAATCTGAATCACTAAAAAACAGAAACCATGTTTACATTGCCGGAGGAAACAAAACAAAAGCTAAACGAACTGGAGGAGTGGTACAAGGCGCGAAAAGGTTCGATCGTTGCTTTTTCAGGAGGAATTGATTCTACGCTGGTGCTTTTTCTGGCCCGTCGGTTTCAGGGGAAAAAGAATGCCATCGGTGTTATTTCGAATTCGGAAAGTCTGAAAAAAAAAGACCTTCAACTGGCGCAAAGCATTTGCGGGCAGTTCGACATTCATTTGGAAGTGATAAAAACCAATGAACTGGAGGATGAACGCTACAACACAAATCCCGTAAACCGTTGTTTTTTTTGTAAAGAACATTTGTACAGTAATTTGAGTTCTGCACGGGAAAAATACCCCGGTTTTGATGTTTTGAACGGAACGAACTTCGACGATTTTGGCGATTACAGGCCCGGACTTCAGGCAGCGGCAAACCACGCGATTCTTTCGCCCATGGCCGACTGCAAAGTAACAAAACCTGAACTCCGGCAAATGGCGCGTTATTTTGGGTTACCCAACTGGGAAAAGCCCGCCAGTCC
>JAFGDX010000400.1 GCA_016931875.1 Prolixibacteraceae bacterium | reverse complement strand
ATAAACGAAACAATCTGGTTATCGGTAAGCGAGGAGGCAAAAACCCCGATAGCCACATAAATGGCGGCCAGCAAAAACAGGCCGATAAACGATCCCCAGGTGGCTCCCACATCAATACTTCCAAGCGGTTCACCCAATAAAAACACCGACAAAAAATACAACAAGGTGGGCAGCAATGAAAAGACAACCAAAACCATTCCGGCCAGGAATTTTGCCAGCACCAGTTTAAAATCGGAAATTGGGTGAGTGAGCAATATTTCAATGGTCCCGCTGCGTTTTTCATCGGCAAAAAAGCGCATGGTAATGGCCGGCACCAAAAACAGGTACAACCACGGCGCCAGCGAAAACAACGGTTCGAGCGTGGCATAACCGCTGTCGGGAATATTGTAAACCCCCGGAAATACCCACAAAAACAGCCCGGTTACCAAAAGAAAAACCAGCACTGCCAGGTAACCAATCAGCGAGCCAAGGAATGTTTTTATTTCTTTTCGGAATAAACTGTACATAGCCCGTTTTTGATTTAAAGTTTAAAAATAAACAAGTACAACATTGTTACATTCATTAAAAAACCGAAAATACCAGCCAAATATAAAATAAAAGAGACCGCTCTTTTTTCCAATTTCTGAAACAGAAAGAAAAAAATAAAAGACGAATTCAGTTCAATTTTAACTGGAAATAAAGTCAATTTTTTTATAAATGCATACAACACCCAAACAAATAGCGGCAAAGTTAACGGCAACCATTGCGGCATATTCTCCCCATAAAAACCCAAAATAAAAAAGAGAACAAAGGCAAGCGAAACATTTGCAGCTGCAAAAATTTGCGCCAGGTTCCACTTGCTATTTGCATAAAATACCTGTTTCATTTTAAAAGTGAAATCATTTTTTCGGCCGCTCTTTCCGAACAGCCCGGTTCGCCCATAAATTCTTTTAAACACCGGTAATCTGCTTTTATTTTCTTCCTGTATTCTTCATCAAAAAGCAGTTTCTGCATTTCGTTTTTTACGTTTTTGAAGGTCATTTGTACCTGGATGTATTCGCGGACAATTTCGCGATCCATAATAATATTGGGCAACGAAACACCGGCCATGGTAAAAATCAGTTTCCTGAAAACAAAATCGGTTACCCAGCCGCCTTCCACCCGGTAAATTATGGTTTGGGGCACATTAAAAAGTGCCGTTTCCAACGCGGCTGTACCCGATGCCACGAGTGCAGTGTGTGCATTATTCAGCAAATCGTACGTTTGGTTGTAAATAATTTTAATGCCTGTGTTCTGCAAATATTTTTGATACAATTCGTTATCCACACTTTTTACACCGGCCACCACAAACTGAAAAGCGGGGTATAATCCGGCAATTTTTACCATCAGTGGCATGGTGCGTTTTATTTCCTGCACACGGCTTCCGGCCAGTAACGCAACCAAGGGTCGATTATCAAAATCATTTTTTTGCCGAAATTCTTCCGGTGTTAAGGCTTCTTTTTTGAACTCCCCGAGCGAATCCATCAGTGGGTTTCCCACATAATGAACTTCCATTCCGTGTTTTTTGTAGAATTCGGTTTCAAAAGGAAAAATGGTAAACATTTCATCAACAGAGGTTTTGATTTTTTTAACGCGGTATTCTTTCCACGCCCACACTTTGGGTGAAATGTAGTAGAAAACCTTGATGTTGTTTTGTTTGGCAAATGCGGCCATGCGCAGGTTAAAACCGGGGTAGTCAATCAAAATAACCACATCAGGTTGAAACTGAAGAATATCTTTCCGGCAAAATTCGAGATTCCGCCCAATGGTTTTTAAATTCAGGATAACGTTAACAATCCCCATAAAAGCCATTTCGCGGTAGTGTTTTACCAATGTTCCGCCAACGGCTTGCATTAAATCGCCTCCAAAAAACCGGAATTCAGCTTGCGGGTCCTGCTCTTTTAATGCTTTCATGAGGTTCGAGCCGTGTAAATCTCCCGATGCTTCTCCTGCAATGAGATAGTACTTCATGTCAAAATAATTTCTCGCCAAGGCGCCGGAGCGCAAAACATATTTATACTTTTAAAATGCTCTCGAAATCAAAACAATAAGGGCATAAATCAGTGTTGCTCCCAAAACTCCTCTGGCCGATCTGTCAAATTTCAAACGGATAAATCCCATAAAAACCAGCAAATTGGCAAACACACACAAACTCCCCAATTTCACCAGCGCGTGTAAATGCCATAAATTTTCAATGTAATCTGTAAACGAAATAGTGTACCCGCCAAAAAGCCACACCCCAAAAAAAATGATTACCGGAACCAAAAAACCAGCCAAAAAGCCAATGCCAGTTTTATCCAAACGGTTTTGTTTTTTTCGCTGTTGCATTAAAACTTCCAGTTTTGCAGTTCATCCAGTGTTTTGTAGCAGGTCATGTCAATGGTAACGGGAACAACTGCTACATAATTATTCTCCAGCGCATAAATATCTGTTTCGGTTGATTCGGCTTCAAAATTCTTAAAAAACCCCGACAACCAGTGGTATTCCCTGCCGTGCGGATCGGTTCTTTTTTCAAACTCTTCCACCCATTTTCCGTGCGTTTGCCGGCACACTTTTATTCCTTTTGGTTTTCCTTTCGGAATATTAACATTCAAACAGGTAAAGGGCGGCAACCCGTTTTCCAAAACACTCTGAAAAATTTTGGCCACCACAATTTTTGCTTTTGAAAAATCGGCGGTTGAACTGTAATCATCCAGTGAAAAACCAATGGAGGGAACACCGTGCAAACTCCCTTCAATTGCCGCTCCCATGGTTCCGCTGTAAATCACGCTTATGGATGAATTGGCCCCGTGATTGATTCCCGAAACCACAAAATCGGGACTGCGTTCAAACAAACTGTTAAAACTGAGTTTTACGCTGTCAACCGGAGTTCCGTTGCTTTTGTAGGTAGGTACCCCATGAATTTTTTCAATCTCAACAGCCCTCAATGGTTGATCGACAGTTATGGCACACGATTTTCCGGACATCGAAGTCTCTGAAGAGATAACAACCACATCGCCAAAAAACTTCATTACTTCCACCAGTTCCTGCAGGCCGCGGGCATGAATTCCATCGTCGTTGGTTACTAATATAAATGGTTTATCTGACATACTTTTTTTGAATAGGAAACAAAGATAGTGATAAAAACAGAGGCATAAAATGGAAAATAAAACATAGTTTACAACAGTTGGCGATTGAAAGCCTTGCTCTGCGGTATTTTTAAATTCCGGGGATTTGTAGTACATTAGTTCGGGTACTAAACCATCAAAAAAAATGAAAGCATCACTCACTCTGGCCATATGTTTCTCAGTTGTTTCATCCGTTGCGCAATTTCCTGAATTTGAATTTCATAAAATTGGTGAATATGGAAGTAAAATGGGGCAAACAGCTCTGGTTGATTTGGATGAAGATGGTGATTTGGACTGGATTTTTGGCGAACGCGGAAAGTTATCGTGGTTTGAATATATATCGGCTGATGAATGGACTTTTCATCCGCTTGGAGAAGGTGCACAGACGGATGTTGGCGGTTGCCCCCTGGATGTGAACAACGATGGGGAAACAGATTTTGTAGTGGGTACCGGGTGGTATGAAAACACGGGTGATGCAAAAAATTCGCGGTTCCCCTTTCGTAACAGTTTTACCATTTCGTGCCATGATAATGTGGCGGCCGATGTAAACGGAGACGGTAAAAAAGACATTATTGCCAACAGCAACGATGTTAACAATCCATATTTGGTTTGGTATAACACCAGCGGCGAAAACAATCAGCGATGGGAACATATTATTATCGGTGACGGAATTCACGGGGGAGTTGATCCCAAAGGATACGGTGATTTGGATAACGACGGTGATTTGGATATTGTGCAGGGAAGCAGCTGGTTTGAGAACAATTCAGGAACCGGTTTTTCATGGACCGTGCACCCGTTTTTAATTCCCGATGGCGGTTCGCGTGCAGGACAATACGGACTGGCGTTAAAAACCTGGGTAACCGACCTCGACAATGACGGCGACAACGACATTGTGGAAGCGGAATGCGACACGGCCGACACCCGCGTGTTTTGGTGGGAAAACCGGCGCGACGGCAACAAATGGAAATTTCATCTCATTTCGGAAAACTCAACCGGGCAGGATTTTCACTCGCTGGCGGTATGCGATTTTGACAACGACGGCGATGAAGATGTATTCAGCGGCGGCGGCCCCATGACACAGGGAACACACCAGTGGATTATTTGGGAAAATGCAGATGGAAAAGCCGGAAACTGGATAAAACATGTCATTCTGGAAGGCTATCGCTGCCACGAAGCCAAAGCTGCCGACGTGGACGGCGACGGTGATATCGACATCTGTTCCAAACCCTGGAACGGAAATATTCATGTGTACATGGAAAATAAACTGATAAAATAAGGGAAATGTACTCCGTAATAATAGGGAATGATTTTCAAAAAACAGCCAATTTTTACATTAAGTAAAAAACGCTTGCCTTGTCGATTGATTTCCTCAGAAATAAATTGAAGCTAATCCTGGTTCAGAGGTTTTTCGGGAGTGACCGCCCAAAAAATAACATACACCAGTAAACCCGGGAAAGCTGCCGACAATATGGAAAGCAAAACATAAACCACCCGGATTAAAGTAACATCAGCATTTATATACTCAGCAAAACCCGCGAGGACTCCGCCAAGAATCCTGTCGCGCGAGCGGTACAATCTTTTGGGCCTGCTTTCAATCTGCATAACTATTCCTCTTCGTTCTCGTCTTCGTCAAGCAACTCTTCGTTCTCAAATTCTCTCTCCAGAAAATCTTCTGCTTCCTCCACCAGTTGCGAAATTAAATCCTCGTCACCCGGTTCGCCGTCAATCCAGTGAATTTCCTGGTTGCTCCAAAAATCATCAATATCGGCTTCAATAATAAAACGGGGATTTTCTGTATGGACCACAAAAATGGTATCCGGGGTCTCCAGTGAATTGTCGGCTAATAAAAATCGTGGTAACATAGCTTTGTTTTTTATGAATTAAATAACGAATGGATACAACCAATATTTTTTATCTCACTATTTCCTTTCACAAAAATAAGAGATTAATTTGACATAAAACACACAAAATCAGCAATGAAGTTTCAAATAATACAAAACCATAACCTAAATATGATCTTTCAGAAAATAAAATACTTCCCACACGGGGAACTTTGCGTTTTCTGAAATAGAAAGAGATTGCTATTTTTAGCACTCATTTCATAAAAACTGCCTGTAATGAACAAACTGAATGAAATCCTTTCCTTAATTGATGGTTATATTGGCGGATCACAGTGGTTCGTTTTTTTACTGCTCGGAACCGGAATTTTTTTTACCATTTATCTGAAATTTCCGCAATTTCGCTATCTGAAACATTCACTTCGCATTGTACGCGGAAAATTTGATAAAGAAGGCGATCAGGGAGACACATCGCATTTTCAGGCATTAACCACTGCACTTTCAGGAACCGTTGGAACAGGAAATATTGCCGGTGTAGCTTTGGCCATTCACCTGGGCGGTCCGGCGGCTTTGTTCTGGATGTTGGTGACCGCTGCCGTGGGAATGACCACCAAGTTTGTTGAAGTAACCCTTTCGCACAAATACCGCGAAAAGGCTGAAGATGGCTCAATCTCTGGCGGCCCGATGTATTACATGAAAAACCGGCTGGTTAAATACAAGCTAAACAACTCCTCTTTAGAACAATTTTCCCAGGCGGGATTATCACAGGAGCTGGTAAAAAAAATATCCTCCATTGAAAAGAAAAATATTTGGGGAAAAGACAATCTTCTGAAAGCAATTGAAGAACAAATTGGTGAAGAAGAAACCGCCACTCACAAAGACAAATTTTTACGCCTTACAAAAAAAACAGTTGACATGAAATGGCTGGCCGTAATTTTTGCCGTTGCCACCATTTTATCTTCGTTCGGAACAGGCAATTTGCCCCAAATCAACAGTATTTCCAATTCGCTTTTCGAAACATTTGGAATCAACCACATGCTTACCGGCGGAATTCTGGCAGTCCTTCTTGGTTTTGTTATCATTGGCGGAATCAAACGAATTGCACAGGT
>JAFGDX010000399.1 GCA_016931875.1 Prolixibacteraceae bacterium | reverse complement strand
TTGTATCTCAGCCGTTGTGTAAATGGCAACATTGTTTTTATCCATTGAAAAAACATGACGTATTTCCTTTTGTTCAGAAAGAACATTGCTGGCAGAGAAAGAAAAAAGTGGAAATCCGATTCCGGAAATCGCTGCAGATTGAAGAAAATGACGTCTTTTCATAGGATTATATTGTTCATTTTTTATGGGTTCAAATGGAACTCGCACAGAGTATAATCATCTTTCCGGGTAATAAATTTCACCATGCTCGTTTCATTATAAAATAATTTTTACTGAATATTATTGCGAACAAAAAAATCAAAAAAGTAATTGAATGTAAATGTACAAAAAATGCCATTTCCTTGTAAGAAATGGCATTTTTTGGTTTTCGGCGTTTTTTCGTCTGATATTCTTTTTTTACATGCTTTTAATTTCGGTTACGAGTTTTTGAATTGAACTTTTTGCATCACCAAACAACATCCGGGTTTTGTCGTTAAAAAACAGGAAGTTTTCGATTCCTGCATAACCTTTTCCCATACCACGTTTCATAATTATGATATTTTTTGCCAGGTGAGCGTCAATGATTGGCATTCCGTAAATCGGGCTGCTTGGATCGTCATATGCTGCCGGGTTTACCACATCGTTGGCGCCAACCACAATGGCAACATCTACATTGGGCATATCCGGGTTGATATCATCCATTTCCACCAGTTTTTCATAGGGAACATCGGCTTCGGCAAGCAACACATTCATGTGGCCCGGCATACGTCCGGCAACCGGATGAATGGCATATTTTACTTCCACGCCTTTGCTTTCCAGCAGATTATCCAGTTCGTGGGCAATGTGTTGTGCCTGTGCTACTGCCAGACCATATCCCGGAATTACAACCACTTTTTGGGAATAGCTTAAAAGTACGGCAGCATCGCTCAACGTAATTTCCTTGATGTTTCCGTGTTCGCGATCCATTGCGACGCCACCGCCGCCAAATGCTCCAATAATTACATTAATAAGTGAACGATTCATGGCTTTACACATCAACAGGGTAAGAATCATTCCGGCCGCACCCACAAGGATACCGCCCAATATCATCGCATCGTTGTTGTAAATAAAACCGGCCATGGCAGCAGCAATACCTGTAAATGAGTTTAACAGTGAAATAACCACCGGCATATCGGCACCGCCAATTGGCATTACAAACATAACACCGTAAACCAGGGCAAGGGCTGTTAATGTATAAATGGCCCAAAGCATTTCAGCCGGGGGGGTGGGAGAAACGATGATAAAAACCCCCATTCCCAGTGTGGCGATTAATAGAACCAGGTTCAGATAAGTCATAAAAGGTTTCGTAATATCGCCAACGCGGCCGTCCAGTTTACCAAAGGCAACTAAACTGCCGCTAAAAGCAACAGCTCCGATAATTAACCCCAGCACGGTAACCAAAATTGACTGAATATCACCAGCTACGGCAGCGGGGTATTCCAGAAGTGCAACCAACATTGAGGCACCTCCGCCGGTTGCGTTGTACAACGATACAAGCTGCGGCATGGCGGTCATTTTTACCTTTCGGGCAACCATCCAGCCAATGGCAGCGCCAACACCAATGGCAGCGAGTACAATCCACACATTGCTTAACGGAATACCTTGTCCGCTGTTATTTTTATGCAATAACAAAGTGGTTATCATTGCGAGTCCCATACCACCGGCAGCCCAAAGATTTCCCCTGCGGGCCGTTTCGGGGTGGGAAAGAAGTTTTAACCCGACAACAAAAAGAAGTGCAGCAATCAGGTAACTTAATTCAAGTAATGTATCGCCAACGGTATAACTCATTCCGTTTAGTGTTCCTAAAACTTTATCCATGATTTCCTACTTTTTTTTCTTTTTAAACATTTCAAGCATTCTGTCGGTAACGGCAAAACCTCCAACCACATTTAGAGTTCCAAAAATGAGGGCTAAAATACCCAGCACCAGTTCAAGAGAGAATGAGGTTAAATTGGCATGTCCGACAAGAATAATTCCTCCGATAATAATAACACCACTGATTGCATTGGCCCCCGACATTAGCGGAGTATGCAAAACAGCTGGCACATTGGAAATCACTTCAATACCCAGAAAGATGGATAATGCGATGATAAAAATGGCATCTTTAAATTCAAAGAAAAATTGTAATACTTGTTCCATATCTGGTGTTTTATTTGTTTTCGAATAATGATTTTACGCGTTCATTGTAGATTTCTCCGGCATGTGTAATACAGGTTCCTTTAACAATGTCGTCTTCAAAATTGAGGTTTAAAGCACCTTCTTCGGTAATCATGAGTTTCATGAAATTCAGCACATTTTTGCCAAACATCTTGCTTGCATCAAGAGGCATTTGTGATGGGTAATTTGACTGCCCAATAATTGTAACTCCTTTATGAACAATTGTTTCGTCGTTTTTAGTGAGTTCGCAATTGCCGCCCGTTGAGGCCGCCAGATCAATAATAACTGAACCTGGTTTCATCCTTTCGACAGCTTCCGTGGGCAGTAAAAGCGGGGCTTTTTTCCCCGGAATCTGAGCCGTGCAAATCACAACGTTCGATTTGGCAGCAATGTCATTAATTGCCTGTTGCTGCTTTTGTTTGTATTCCTCGGTTTGTTCAACGGCATATCCTCCGGCAGCTTTGTCTTCGGTGGCACCTTCCACTTCAACAAATTTACCACCTAAACTTTTTACTTCTTCCTTAACAGCAGAACGTACATCGAAAACCTGAACCTGAGCTCCCAGTTTACGGGAGGTAGCAATGGCCTGCAATCCGGCCACACCAGCTCCCAGAATTAAAACATTGGCCGGGCGGATGGTTCCGGCAGCAGTCATAAACATGGGAAAAAAGGTGGGAAGTTTTATTGCAGCTTCCAACACAGCCATGTAACCCGAAACGGTAGCCATTGAAGACAAAATGTCCATCGCCTGTGCTCGGGTGGTCCGTGGAATCAGATCGAGACTAAAAGTAGTTACTCCGTTTTTTAGGAATATTTTTACCAGTTCGGTATTCCACAGCGGATTAAATGCACTGATCCATACCTGGTTTTTTTGAATTTTCGGAATATCTTCTTCAGCAGGAGGCTGAATTTGCAAAAGTACTTCCGACTTTTCAAAAACCTCAGCCCGGGAACCTATCCGGGCTCCGGCTTCTTTATAATCACTGTCTGATGTAAAGGCCGTTTCCCCGGCTCCCTGTTCCACCAGAACCTCCACTTTCATGTCGGTAAAGGTTTTTACAATTTCCGGGAGTAAAGCTACACGGTTTTCTTTTCCATGTTCTTTTAGTAGTCCAAGAATCATAAATTTTTGATTTAGATGTAAAATTTTGTACAAATCTAATCATTTAAATTAACCGTTACCGTTAACGGAATTTTTTTTGTTGTGATATTTCGCTGATTTATTAACAATTGATAAATGCAATTTGGTGTGACGGGGTGCAGAAATCCGTTTTTTTAGTGCGAAACGGATATTGGATTTATTTGACAGAATGGTTTGATATTAGCCGGTTGGGAGTTTCTGTGTTTGTATAGCTTGTTGCAGTAAACAATACTTAAAAGTTTACTCAAAAAAACAATAGTTGTTATGTGTCTTTTTTGATGGTGTCAATATAAAGCTTTTCAACTTTTTCCCGTGCCCACGATGTCCGGCGAAGAAATTTCAGGCTCGATTTTATGCTGGGGTCTTTTCTGAAACAGTTGATTCGTATCAGAGTTCCCAGCTTTTCCCAGCCGTAATAACTTACCAGGTAGACCATAATGGACTCAAGGGTTTTCCCATGGAGCGGATTATTGGGTTGTTCCATTTGCATTATGTTTTTGCGTTGTCATTTTCGCGGGAAAATTGTGATTTATAATTTAAGTCCTTCGAGTATCTCAATGTAACGTTCAATACCGGCTTTAATTTCGCTTTTGTAAATGTACTCGTCTGCAGTGTGGGAACGAGCCGAATCTCCAGGGCCCATTTTTACGGAAAGGAATGGAATAATGGCCTGATCGGAAGTAGTTGGAGAGCCGTAAATTTTTATTCCCATACTTTTTACTCTTTGTGCAAACGGGTGTAATTCGTTTATTCCTGACGAGTTTAACCGCAGCGAGCGTGGTTTTACTTCCGACTCAATTAAATCATTGATTATCCGGAAGGCTTCCTTGTTCGGATAATGTTCGTTTGTGCGAACATCAACCACAAAATGACAAATATCGGGAACCACATTGTGCTGGGTCCCCGCTTCAATTTGGGTGACACTTATTTTTACTTCACCCAAAATGGCTGATACTTTTTCGAATTTAAAATTCCGAAGTTTTTCAATATCATCCATGGCTTTGTAGAGCGCATTTTCTCCTTCGTTGCGTGCTGCATGCCCCGATTTTCCGTATGCATAGCAGTCTAAAACCAGCAGCCCTTTTTCAGCTATGGCCAGTTCCATCCGGGTAGGTTCACCAACAATGGCAAAATCAACCGGCGTAATTTCGGGCAAAACTATTTCCAGTCCGCGCCGTCCCGAGATTTCCTCTTCGGCGGTGGCGGCAAAAATCAGGTTGTATGGCAAATCTTCGTGTTCAAAAAAATGAATAAATGTAGCCAGCAAAGCTACCAGCGGGCCCCCCGCATCGTTGCTCCCCAGCCCAAACAACTTGTCACCGTTTTCAATGGGGGCAAACGGATCGAGTGAGTATCCTTTGGCCGGACGAACCGTGTCGATATGTGAATTGAGCAATATCACGGGTTTTCCTTTTTTAAAGTGTTTGTTAAAGGCCCAGGTATTGTTTTGTTTGGTTTTAAACGGAATTTGCTCAAGGGTCAGGAAACTACGCATAATTTCAGCTGCCTTCTCCTCTTCTTTGCTAAATGATGGCGTTGAAATCAGTGATTTTAGAAGATCTATGTATTTTTCCATATTTTCGGATTACTTTCCAGGCTGCAAAAGTCGGAAAAAAAATCATTTAACTCAAAATCAAATTCTACTATCTTTGTTCCAAATGGTGCATTTATGGTAAAAAAGTTTTGGCCACTTCTATTGGTTTTGTCTTTTGGTATTTTTCTGATAATCGGCTATGTTCAGAAAGATAAACTAAATCAGCTAATTTCAGAAAAAATGCAAACACAGACGGCAACTGAAACTTTGCTTTCGGCCAAAGAGTTTATTCAAAAAAATTACAATTACGCGCAAAACGGAGAAGATTATGAATTTACGTTTCTGGAATTTAGTTCCTCAGGATGCGCCGTTTGTAAACAGATGGAGCCTGTGCTGGAAGAGGTAGAAAAATTGGAACACGTGAAGGTGAATGTTGTGTTTTTGCACATTATGAACCCCGAGAATCTGGATTTAATGAAATATTATAGTATTTCGGCAGTGCCGATGCAAATTTTGCTGGATTATCAGGGGAATGAATTTTTCAGAAATTACGGATTTATTTCAACTGCTGAATTACTGGAGAAATTTGAGGGGGTAAAATTCAAAAAATGACCATTTCCCCTAAAATTTCGTATTATTTCGCTGAAAATTCTTCAAAAATATTTTGAATTTGAAATATTTTATTACCTTTGTACTGCATAGGTCGTTCAGACCTATTGTGTGTTTGGGGGTTAACATTTAAGGGGTGGCTGTTGAGCCGCCCTTTTCTTTTTTATTTTAAATGACCAATTGAACTCAAAGAAACTATCAAAAATCTTCAGGAAAGTATTCAAAATCAATAATGAAAGTAAGTTGCTCAGATTTTCATTTATTGTTATTAGTGTTTTGTGCAATAGTGTAGATTTCCTTTCTTCATTTTGTTTCTGCCAATCCCAGGTAAAACTATACAGGCGGGCTGCTCATTTTTTGGATGACTAAGCGGTTGGTTGAATGGGAGCTTCGAGTAATTGTTTCTTCCGGTTTGAATTAAAAACAAATTTTGTAATTAATTGTCATTATTTTTTGAAATAAACAACAAGCCAGCAGATGTACAAAACGGTTTTTTATGTAAGCAAAATGGACTGTCCTTCAGAGGAAAATCTGATACGGATGAAACTGGACGGCATAAAAGAAATTGAACACCTGGATTTTGATTTGGAGCGCAGGCAACTGGTGGTTTTTCACCTGGCACAGAATCCAAACATTGAGTTAATACTTGCAGATCTTCAACTGGGGACAACGAGAATGGAAACAACCGAAACGGAAGAGATTTTGGCAAAGGATGATAAAATGTTACAAACACGCCTGCTTCGTGCTGTTCTTCTCATCAATTTTGCGTTTTTTCTGATTGAAATTATTTCCGGATTTCTTTCCAACTCAATGGGGCTTGTTGCCGATTCACTTGATATGCTGGCCGATGCAATTGTTTACGGGTTAAGTTTGTGGGCGGTTGGAGGCGCCGTTTCGCGAAAAAAGAATGTAGCAACCCTGAGCGGATATTTTCAGCTTTTGCTTGCCGGAATTGGTATTGCCGAGGTTATCCGAAGGTTTATCGGGTTTGAAAACTTGCCTGATTTCAGGGTTATGGTTGTGGTTTCGTTTCTGGCGTTACTGGCCAACCTGGCTTGCCTTTACCTGCTGCAGAAGTCGAAAAGCCGGGAAGCACACATGAAAGCCAGTATGATATTTACTTCGAACGATGTTATTATAAATGCAGGGGTAATTGTAGCGGGAGTGTTGGTTCTGGTTACCCGTTCAAAATACCCCGACTTGATTGTAGGTGCCCTGGTATTTATTTTGGTTGTGAGGGGCGCATTACGTATTTTGAAATTGGGGAAGTAACAATTACTTTCTTTTAAAATAACAGGAGAGAATAGTTAACATTCAGGGGTAAAAATTGTTACGCTTAATAGTATGAAAATATTCAACAAGAATGATAAAATGGTTACCCTGGTGCGGGCAAATTATCATTTGCTGCCAGTGATAAGCCGTTTTGGAATTCGCCTGGGGTTTAAAGACAAAACCATTGAAAATATTTGCGAGGAGAATAAAATCAATACCGATTTTTTTCTGGCCATTGTTAATACCTTTCATAACGAAAATTATTTTCCCGAAGAACAATTTCTTCAATTCTCTCCACTTTTACTTGTTCAGTATCTTCGAAAAACCCACCGGTATTATATTGAATATGAACTACCTAAGATGGATAATTTACTTGGACAACTTAAAAAGAGTTGTTCGTCGGGTTGTAAAGAATTAGAGGTAATAGATGCCTTTTACAAACGATATAAAACTGAGTTGCTCAATCATATCAACGATGAGGAAACCCGGGTATTTCCATATGTTTTGGAATTGGTGAATAACCCACGCTCTGTTGATCCGAATTTTAGCATCCTTGAGTATGAAAAAGAACATTCAAATGTAGAAGTTCAGATAAACGATTTAAAAAACCTGATAATAAAATACATGGACCCCGTGTATGATGAAAATATCTGTAACGAATTTTTAATTACCCTTTTCAGGTTCGAAATCGATATCAACGATCATGCGAGAATAGAAGATACAATTTTGGTTCCTCTGGTTGTTTCCATTGAAGATAAATACCGGGGATGAACAGAAGAATATACATATTACACGAGTCTGAAATTATACAAAAAGGCTTGCTTGCCATTCTAAAGGGAAAATTCAATATCGAAATTATTCCGTTTAAAGATGCTGATGAGCTGCTATCATTACAAACTGTTTCAGAACGGAGAATGCTTTTTATCATTGACCCGGACAGATTTCAGCATTTGAAAGTATGGCAAAATATAAAACAAAGAAATACAGTAAAACTAATCGGGCTCTCCAATTCCGCTAACCAAACGTATGATAGTTGCGACAAAGTATTTTTGCTGAACACAGCTCCCGGCAAAATTATCAATGAAATTTCCGGTTTTTTTGATAATGGAAATGAATCGGCAAACGAGCACGAGGGGGAAGAGTTAAGCGCGCGCGAAAAAGAAGTTTTAAAACTGGTAGCATTGGGGCATTCAAATAAAATTATAGCCGACAAACTTTTTATCAGCGTTCACACGGTTATTTCGCATCGTAAAAATATCACCGAAAAACTGGGTATTAAATCCATATCCGGCCTTACAGTTTATGCTATTTTGAATCAACTTATTGATACTGATGAAATTAATCCTGAAGATTTGATCTAAAATTTTTTTTCATTCGAAATTTAAAATCATAACTTTTGGGGATTTCCCAACCCGTTTCTGCACTCTATTTTTGCCCCTTTAAAGAATAATAAGATTAAATGCATATTATGGGAAGGTATTTTTTACTTGTGTTGGGGTTACTGGTTTTTAAATTCGGATTGAATGCACAAACCACAGAAAACAATTATTATAACAGCGCTGAAAAACTTTTGGCAACTGATGGTAATTTAACGATTGGCGGTTACGGAGAGGTACATTTTAACCAGCCACTGAGCAGCGAAGTTAGAAATAACGGAAAACTGGATGTACACAGAATGGTGATGCTTGTGGGCTACAATTTTAGCAGTCGCACACAGTTTATTACCGAAATTGAATTTGAACATGTAAAAGAAGTATATATCGAGCAGGCTTTTCTTCAGCACAAACTAACTGATTTTATGAATTTGAAAGGAGGGTTGTTGCTGATTCCGATGGGGGTAACCAACGAGTACCACGAGCCAACCACATTTAACGGAGTTGAAAGACCGCTGATTGATAATATTATTGCCCCAACCACATGGCGCGAAATTGGTTTTGGAGTGAGCGGAAATGTTTTTCCGGCTACATTACGATACCAGCTTTACCTTGTAAACGGATTCAATGGGTACAACGGAAACGGGCTTTTAAATGGCCAAAACGGATTCCGGAAAGGAAGACAAAAAGGTGCAGAATCGTATATATCTTCACCAAATTTTACAGGGAAGGTTGAGTATTACGGGATTCGCGGGCTGAATGCAGGCCTGTCGGGGTATTTTGGAAATACACAAAGTACTTTATACAACGCGCTCGATAAAAATGACGCCGAAGCATTGGCAACGGCTGATTCATCGGTGGTTGGAATTTCGATGATTGGACTTGATGCACGTTACATTACCGGTGGATTGCAATTGAAAGGACAATTTTATCTGGCCGGAATTTCCAATACAGCACAATACAATAAATTTACGTCAGGTGATTTGGGAAGTTCAATGACCGGATATTATCTTGAAGCAGGATACAACGTACTCCGGACAGCAAGTACTGATATGGAGTTGATTCCATTTGTCCGTACCGAAAAATACAACACTCACGCTAAAGTTGCAGGCAACCTTACAAAAAACAATAGTTACAATCAATCAGCAATAACAAGCGGTTTAACATTAAAACTGGCGCCGGGAGCAGTTGTGAAAGCCGACATGCAGTTTCGTAAATCAAAGGGAAGTGATGAATGGTCAAAAATGTTGAGTGTAGGTTTTGGTGT
>JAFGDX010000398.1 GCA_016931875.1 Prolixibacteraceae bacterium | reverse complement strand
TCAGGGGAGATACCGAAGCGGTCAAACGGGGCAGACTGTAAATCTGTTGGCAAAGCCTTCGTAGGTTCGAATCCTGCTCTCCCCACTGCATAAAAGCCTCTCATTGAAAGATGGGGGGCTTTTTTCATATGGCGGCACTATCTGTTTTTTTCGAGGTGAAAATTTTTGAGAATTTTAAAGGAGATACCGATACCGAAGCGGTCAAACGAGGTGCCATAATCGGGATAAATCTGTTGACAAAACCTTCGTAGGTTCTCCCGAAGGGATCGCAATGCGGCTCCGAAGGAATCGCTTCGCGAGGATACTGCTCTCCCCACTCAAAGGGAATCATTGAAAAATGGTTCCCTTTTTTATGCTTTGTTTTTGGAAAAGAATCCCGATTTTCTGAATTTTTTGTAGCTTTCCTTTACCGAGTCAACTTCTTCCTTAATAAATTTTTCGATGTTTTTTACGGTAACTTCCTCTCCGCGCATTTCAAGACGTTGTGCTGCGTTTACGGCTTTGGGCACAACTATCCATAAAATCAGGTAAACAAACAATGCAAGTCCTGAAGTGATGAAGAACAATACTACTCCAATTAAGCGAATAACCACCGGGTCCATATTAAAATAGGCTGCCAGGCCACCACAAACTCCTCCTAAAATCTGTTCTTCCGGGTCGCGGTAGAGTCTTCTTTTCCGTTTTGTTTTTTCGCCAAATGGTTGTTCGTTATCGTCCTCTTCTGTGAAATTTTCGGGCGTGCCCATGGTTTCAACTGTTTCGTTTACCCACTCCAGGGTAATTACCTTTTTATCGTCAGATAATTTTGCCGTAAATATTTCGGCTATTCTGAATTCTATGTCTGCCAAAATTTCTTTCCCCTCGTCGTTATCGCCAAAATAATTTTTCAGGCTGATCAGGTATTTTTGCAGAACTTCGTAAGCATCGTCTTCAATATGAAAAACGGTCCCGCTCAGATGAATTGTGTATGTCTTTTTCATTTTTGTATTGTTTTTAAAGTTTCTTTTTAATAATAGCTATGCCCTGTTTTGTTTTACCATTCCTACTGCATCGACCAGTTCGTCCCACGAACCTTCCAGTTCTTTCAGGAATTTTCTCCCGCTGGCGGTCAGTTCGTAATATTTGCGGGGTGGTCCCTGTGTCGATTCTTCCCATTTGTAGGTAAGTAACCCATCGTTTTTAAGCCGGGTAAGCAAGGGATAAAGAGTTCCTTCCACCACAATCATTTTGGCTTCTTTTAATCCTTGCAGAATATTGGTGGCATATAATGGTTTGCCGTCCAGTATCAGAAGAATACAGTATTCAAGAACTCCTTTCCTCATTTGAGCTTTTGTATTTTCTATTTTCATGGCTTTAAATTTTAATGGTGAATTGATTTTTCTGATACTCCCTTAACAACCTGAGGTTAAACCACCCAGGTTTGTTCTGACGTCATCCAGCTTTCCAATCTCAACGGTTGTTCCAGTTCGCGGTTTATCTCAAAGTGGTCTTCCAGCATCCAGTTTTCGAGTTCCAGCGGTTCTTCTGTTTCTTCGATAATTTCAAATGCAGGGTTCTCAAAATTACTATCGTTGGTCATCCAGCTTTCGAGTTCCAGTGCGTTTTCTGCTTCTTCTTCAACATTGAAAAAATCAGCTTCAAATACATCTTCACGGGTCATCCATCTTTCCAGTGAGAGAGGTGTTTCTGCCTCGGTTTCAACGGTTAACGATGTATTGAAAGTGCTTTCTTCCATCATCCAGTTTTCGAGTTCAAGCGGCTCTTCTGCTTCTACTGCTAAACCGGCTTCTGCAAAATGGATTGATTCTGTTTTTGTTGTTTTTGAATCAGATACAACCATGGCCGTTGCAATGGTATTAAAACTGCTGTTTTCAAAAACCGATTTCCAAAAATCCTGGGCGTTTACAGTAATGCTTATTAATACAAGGCTGATTCCTGCTGCCAGTGTTTTAGTAACTGCTTTCTGAACATTTAAATTTGTTTTCATGACTTTGTCTCCTTTTTTGTTTTCTGTTGTTATTCTGTTTTTCATTTTTTCCTGTTTTTTAATCTTATGACGTTCTTTTTTATTTAACGTTACACTTTGTATAGAACTTTTTTTTGTCTGCTACCATTTTTAAAATGGATTATTGTAATACAAATATATGAATAAAAAATAGAACTATGCAATACAAAGTACTATAATTTTATTGATTAAATGTCATGATTATTTTTAAATGCTTGTTTTTCAGAAGTTTGTATTCGTATGTTTTTTAGCATGTTTTTATGAGAAGGTTACAAACTCTACGTTTTATTCCGAAAAAAAAGAGGAAAACAATTGTTTTTACAACCCGTTGAAAAAGGAATTATCAAAATCTTACGTAACAATTCTTCATTTTTCTGTATCTTATTGCATTCAATTGAATTCAAAAAAAGAAGGTTATGAATGATGCATTAAAAGAAAGAATAAAAGCTTTTGTGTTACAGGGAGTGGACGAAAAACAAATAATTGCAAAGGAGGATACTTTTTGGAAAGGGCTGCGGGAAGTGGGTACCGAGTTGTGGCTTGATACTGGTGACATGGAAGAGGCAGCAAAAATATGGTCGGCTGAAATGACGGCTTTAACTACCAACAACACTTTGGTAAACAGAGAAATACAAAAAGGAATTTATGATGCATTTATTTCAGAAGCAAAAGAAATTGTAAAAACACTGCCTCTAAAAAAACAGATAGTTGAAATTGCTTTTATTTTGAATGCACGACATGGCCTGCGGCTGGCAAAAAAATTTGGCGGATTTGTGAGTGTGGAATTGCATACTGATACGGCACACAACCAGGAAGCGATTATCGATTATGCTCTTCGGTACTTTGAAATCAATCCGCAGCAATTTATTGTTAAAGTTCCTTACACAGCCACGGGATTAATTGCGGCACGTCAACTTCGCAAAAAGGGGGTGCGAGTTAATTTTACGCTTGAATTTTCGGCCCGGCAAAATGTTATGGTAGCGGCTATCACCAAACCCAACTACCTGAACGTGTTTCTCGGAAGAGTTGGCGCCTACCTTAAAAACAACGGCCTGGGCGATGGTTCCGGGGCCGGAGAGCGAACGGTCATTTCCACACAGCGCTGGGTAACCGAACTCACCAGGAATAATCCTGAACCGACAAAACTTATTGCGGCAAGTTTACGCAGCCACGACCAACTGGCAGCACTGGCCGGAGTAGATGTGTTTACTATTCCTACCAAAGTGGCCACTGATGGCCGGGAAAAGATGGATGGTCAGTTTCAATCCAGGCTCAATGAAGTTTATCCGGTTGACCTGATTGAAAATGCGACACAGTATTTCCCCGAAAAGCTGTGGGATGTTTCTTCGAAGGAGCTAAAATTAGCGAAAGAGCTGGATGAAAATTGCCCGGAAAGCGGTGAGGAATTAATTAAGCGGGCCCATGCGGCCGGCTGTGGCGATATGTTTCCGGTATTGAACGACGATGACTTAAAAAGTATTGCCGGCGATGGAAAAATTCCAAAACACGAACGCTGGGCTGAACGAATCAAATATGGCGAACTGGCTATTGATACATTACTGAATTTAGCAGGCCTGGCAAGCTTTACCGCCGACCAAAAAGAACTGGATGACCGGATAGAGAGAATTATAAAAAAATAAATACCTAAGTTTATGCAGGATTTACTCTATTTGTCGCTGGTTTTATAGCTGATTGAAACGCCTCCTCCCTGGTTGTTGTAGGTTGTTTTAAAGTTGGAAAGAGATTCAATATATTCCACAAATTCAGAAATACCACTTTGCCGTCTTCCCATTGAAATGTTGTGAGCCGTAAAACACCCTCCAACTTTCATTTTCGGCGCTATATCGATAAAATAATTCTTATACCATGTTTTATCGGCATCACTGAAAACAAAGTCGATCGGTCCTTTTAGGCGGGGCACCAGTTTGTGTGCATCACCCAAACGGGCATCAACATATTCGGAAACACCCGCTTCTTTAAAATTGGCGAGTGCTTCCTTATATCGTTGCTCGTCAATTTCAAAGGTTATTAATTTGCCGCCGGTTTTACTTAGTGCCCAAGCAATCCAAACACCCGAGTGTCCGGTTGAGGTACCTATTTCAACCGCATTTTTATACCCGTTTTCTACAATAATATCAAACAGGAGCTGGCCATCTGAAGCAGGCACATTCATATCCCTCCACGAATATCGCTTGTCAGAAAGAAAAGCTTTTACTTTTTTGTCCAGTTCAGGATTCTCTAAAAAATTTTGTGAAAAAGCGACCTGGCTGAAAAAAACAATACATAGCACAGAGAAAAACAAGTGATTGTAAATAAGAATTTTAATTTTCATACCTTTTCTTTTAACGATTTATAATATTTTCTGCCCTGGTTATTACTTTATAGACAAACCGGATGATAAAAAGGTTGAAGTGTTTGTACGCTTATTAAAAGGTGTGTTTTTACTTTTTCTTTTTTATGAAAGTTCGAACCAGTCTGTCGATGTAAATTGTCCCTGTAGTAAACAGGGCAAACACAGCAAGAAACCAACCCACATTGTTGAGTTGTACATTGCTGCCCCGGCGATAACCTCTTTTGCCATGTCTGTCTCCTTCAAAATTTCTTTCTCTGAACGAATCACGACCTC
>JAFGDX010000397.1 GCA_016931875.1 Prolixibacteraceae bacterium | reverse complement strand
TCATCAATCACAACGCGAACTTCTCCTGTGGTTGCATTTACTTCTGCAACCTGGTAAACCTGGTGCCCCCGTTGGTTAAATTCAAAGGTGAACGCAGTGCCCGATTTATTCCAGCGCGGATTGGAAAGCCGGTACTGAAATTCAAAGGCTTTTGTGTCCACCGGAATTTGTTTCATTGTTTCCATATCAAACAACGACGGATGTTTTACAGGCAGCGCATCACCGGGTTTCAGGTAATTGCGTTTGTGCAGAATGGGTTGCAACTGTGAATCAGGAGATGATTCCACAAAATAAATTTCCCGTTTTTTGTTTGGACGCACTTTATTTACGGCCAGTTTTCTGGAATCAGGCGACCAGAAAAAATAGGATGAATAGTACTCGCCGGGCGATCCGTCAAAACTCAGTTGATGTTCTTTTTTTTCCTTGTTGTTTCTTACAAAAACATTGTGGTTTTTTATGAAAGCGGTCAAAACACTGTCGGGTGAAAAAACAGGTTTATTTCCCAGTTCGTCAAAATCATCGTTCCAGTAGCGGCGTGGAGGTTCGGGCCTGGCTATTGAATCTTTTTCCAATGTATAATCCGCGAGGTTGCAAGTCCAGTAAGTCCTATCAAAAAGAAACCGAATTTTGTTTGCCTTTAAATCAAATTCAAGTTTTTGAAGCTGAACCGATTGGAAGGTAGTTTTAATGCCTGGTTGTTTATTTAACTGTTCCACCAGTTTCCCTGTGTCGAAGGCAGATTTACGCGTTGCCCTGGCTGCATCAACCAATGTAAATGCGATGCCGTTGCGGGTTTTCACCTGGTACCAAAAGGTGGAGGTTGAATCAATCCAATTTACGGTATTGATTTGATAATAAACCAGGTCGTTCAGTTTGACAAGCGAATCAGCGCGTTGATAATCGGCACGGGTAAGCTGTGCAAAAATACTGAAAGGAGCACAAAACAAGAGCATCATCACAAGCAGCCCCAATGGAATTTGTTTTAGCATGGTTTAGATTTTGGTTTTTATCTACTATTATTTTAAGGTAACATCGAGATAAACCGAGTAACGCCCGTAGGTTTCATAAAAAGGTTTATAAACCACTCCGCCGATATTAAATTCCAGCTGGCCCGGATCTCCGGTTATCGATTTACTGATGTCTTTTGCGTCAAAAGTAACTTTCCGCCATTCTTTTCGTGGCCCATCCTCCTGGGCTGCCATCAGAACCGGTCCATAAAACAAGCTGGCAATATTCTGCTGATCCATCACCGGTTCCAAATAAAAATGAAAGGGCATGCGCAGTTCAATCGTGTCGCCATCTTTCCATTTTCGGGTTACGGTTAGATAGCTTCCCGGCACAGCTTTCACTTTTTCATCCTTCCCGTTAATTTTCACAAAAAATCCTTTGGTTGCCCAATGCGGTACACGTACATTCAGGTCGAATGTACCATTTCCGTTAATGGTTAACAGCGTATGGTCTTCTTTTGGAAAAGCCGTTGTTTGGGTTACCGTTATATTTTTCTCAGTCCAGTTTAATGTTGAAGGCACAAACAGATTCACATACAAAGCCTTGTTGTCAGCGCTTTTAAAATAAATTGAATTTTGAAGTTTTGTACTGCTTTCAAGCGCGGTGCCGTTACAACAGGTAAACCCGTGCATGTCGGGGTTTCCAAATTGTTTTACTGAACCCGGCCTCAAAGGCACGTGATAGGTGTTGCCGGGAGAGTGTTCGGCAACTGAGGCCAGAATGTGGTTGTAAAGCCCTCGCTCGTAATAATCCATTAGTTCTGCATGCTGTTCAAAAAGAAAGAGGTTCCGGGTTAATTTGAGCATGTTGTAGGTAGCACAGGTTTCATTCTGCCCCCCGGCTGAAAAACCGTTTTCGTAAAGTGTTGCCGGCTGGCTGGTAAAGCATTCTGCATTGGCAGGGTTTCGGGCACCGGCAACTCCTCCGATGCTGTACATATAATCATTTGTGGCCATATTCCAGAAATTATCGGCAATATGAAAATATTCCGGAGCATCCGAATCACGATAAATTTCGAGCGCCCCCATAATTTGCGGGATGTGCTGGTTGGCATGCAACCCGCGGAACAGATCTACATTCTTTGCCAGTCCGTGAGAATGTTCAGCGTCGCCATAAAATATTTTTATGTTATCAAATAATCGTGCAACTTCCATGTAACGGGCATCGTTAGTGATCCGATACAGTCGTGCCATTGCTTCGTTCATTCCGCCAAACTCGCCGGCAATATAACTGTTCCACATACTAATTAGTGTTTCAGTGGGCAATTTACTCAAACGGGCATACACCCAGTCGCCCATTCCTTTTACAATTTCCAGTGCCTTTTCATTGCCACTTACTTCATAAATGTCCATCAATCCGGCCAGGATTTTATGCAGAGTATAATACGGCGCCCATATTTTTGTATTGTCTGTTCCGTATTTTGCTCCGTTTTCAAGCATAATAAACTGGTCGGGCGGATAGGCGCTGATAAATCCTTTGCCCCAGTTCCAGTAATCGGTTCGGATTCCTTCCTCGCTCAAATCGGAATCAAAGTCTGACTTACCTGCCGCCGGCGGAACCGCTAATGGATCTGAAACAAATTCACCCCCGGCTGTTTTTGGCTGCCCCGACATCTGGGATAATTCATACAGGGTATTCACCATGTATTCCATCTTTCCGGCAAAATTAGCCTGCAGCGATGCATC
>JAFGDX010000396.1 GCA_016931875.1 Prolixibacteraceae bacterium | reverse complement strand
TATCGCATTTCCTTGTAAGCATTTATCAGCCCGTTGGTTGACGAATCGTGCCCGATAACCGGGTCGTCGCTGGTTAATTCAGGTAAAATACGGTTGGCCAGTTGTTTCCCGAGTTCAACGCCCCACTGGTCGAAACTGTAAATATTCCAAATAATTCCCTGAACAAATATTTTATGTTCGTACATGGCAATTAACGAACCCAAAGTACGCGGGGTTAATTTTTTCACCAATATTGAATTGGTCGGAATATTCCCCTGAAAGACTTTAAACGGCAGTAAAGCGGCTATTTCGCTTTCTGATTTACCGGCTGTTACCAACTCATCAACCACTTGTTTTTCGGTTTTTCCCACCATCATTGCTTCGGTTTGGGCAAAAAAGTTGGCCAGCAGTTTTGGGTGGTGGTCTCCTACCTGGTTGTGATTGATGGCTGCGGCAATAAAATCGCACGGAATCAGTTTTGTTCCCTGGTGAATAAGCTGGTAAAATGCATGTTGCCCGTTTGTTCCGGGTTCGCCCCAGATAATCGGGCCGGTTTGGTAACTCACTTTATTCCCCTGCCTATCAACATATTTTCCGTTGCTCTCCATATTTCCCTGCTGAAAATAGGCTGCAAAACGGTGCATGTACTGGTCATACGGAAGAATGGCTTCGCTTTCGGCGCCATAAAAATTGTTGTACCAAATGCCAATCAATGCCAGAATCACGGGTATATTTTCATTCAAACTGGTTTTCCTAAAATGCTTGTCCATGGCATGAGCGCCTTCAAGCAATGCAATATAATTTTCAAAACCAATTCCCAAAACAATGGAAAGACCGATGGCTGACCACAATGAATAGCGTCCGCCCACCCAGTTCCAGAAACGAAACATATTTTTGGTGTCGATACCAAATTTTGCAACCTCTTCTGCATTGGTAGAAACCGCTGCAAAATGTTTTTTTACAAAGCCGGCATCGTTTGCAGCATTCAAAAACCACTGGCGTGCGGTGTTGGCATTGGTCATGGTTTCCTGCGTGGTAAAGGTTTTGGAGGCCACGATAAACAGCGTAGTTTCCGGGTCAACCTTTTTTAATGTTTCAGCAATATGAGTCCCGTCTACATTGGAAACAAAATGCAGGTTGAGATGATTTTTATACGGTTTCAGCGCCTCGGTAACCATCAGCGGGCCCAAGTCCGAGCCACCAATTCCAATATTTACAATATCAGTAACCGATTTTCCGGTAAACCCTTTCCATTTCCCGGAAATAACTTCTTCTGAAAAATCTTTCATCTGGTTAAGAACAGCATTCACTTCCGGCATAACATCCTCGCCATCAACCAAAATTGGCGTATTGCTCCTGTTTCGCAATGCCACATGCAGCACTGCCCGATTTTCCGTAACATTAATTTTCGCGCCGGTGAACATACTCTCAATGGCTTCTTTTAAACCACATTCCGCGGCCAGTTCAAGCAGCAATGAACGCACCTTGTCGTTAACCCGGTTTTTTGAGAAATCGACAAGGATATCTTCAAACTTTAACGAATATTTCTGAAAACGATCGGTATCGGCAGCAAAAAGCTCTTTGATGTGGGTTGATTTGAAACCGGCATAATAATTTTCGAGTTTTTTCCAGGCTTCCGTAGTTGTTGGATTCATTTTTGGCAACATATTTTTACGCTCTTGTTTTTGAATATTAAAAGGCACTTTGAATTGGTGCATTAGCACAAAGATAATGGTTTGAAAGTTTTATCAATCGTTTCGCTTTCAATCTTAATCTACCTTTAAGAAAAATAAATTCAACTGAAAAAGAACGATTCATTTTTTTTTGAAAATGGCCCTCCATATCCCATTTCGGAACTGTTACAACGCCATTAACTGCCGGAATTGAAAATTATTTTTCGAATGCTTGCCAGGTTACTTTTTATTATTGCTTTTTCAAATACCCCAACCCCCAATTTTTATTTGCCGGCACAAAGAAACTGTTCAATTCCAATTTTGTACTTTTGCTCCAAATTCTTTTGAAACATTTTTATGAAGTCTGACACTTTTAAAGGTTATTTTTATGCATTTATCGCCACAGTAGCCTTTTCCAATGTTTATATTTTTAGCAAAGCCGCTTTAAACGAAGTACATTTGGCCCAATTCGGAATTTACTGGTTTGCCATTGGTACAGTTCTTAATTTTCTGATGGCGGCTAAAAACAAAAAACTCGTTCAGGTAAAAACGCTGACAAGAAAACAGATCCGGGTTCTGGTCACTCTTGGAATCCTTGAAATTCTGACAACCAGCACTTTTTTTATTTCCATTAATATTATTTCTGATCCGGCTGTTACATCGTTTCTTGGGAATATGTATCCGGTATTTCTTACACTTGGCGGTATTTTTCTGTTAAAAGAAAAATTTGGATGGATTGAAATTATTGGTGCCATTTTAGCCTTAACAGGCGCTTTTGTAATTAGTTACACCGGCGGAACCACCTTGAAAACCATTTTTATTGCCGGCACCGGAATTGTATTTGTGAATGCCCTGCTTGCTGCCACTGCCAGCCTTGTTGTAAAGGTACACGTAAAAAAATTAAGCCCCGAGTTTATTAACCTGAACAGAACGGTTTGGCTTTTTGCATTTTCGATTATTGTATTTATTGTTACCAAACAATCGTTTGCCATACCGGTTTCGGCCTTAAAAAATATTGCTGCCGGCGCCATTCTCGGACCATTTCTGGCGGTATTAACAGTGTATTACTCCTTCAATTATATAGCTGCTTCGCGTTCGTCGGTGGTACAAAGTTTAAAGGGAATTTTT
>JAFGDX010000395.1 GCA_016931875.1 Prolixibacteraceae bacterium | reverse complement strand
TGGATGCTTCAACAAAATCATCGCTAATCGGATCAAAAAATGTTTCCCTCCCGTATTCGGTTGAAACAGCCGTTTTATAATAATCGAGCGAAAGAACAGCATCTGTATTGTAAGTTTCACATAATTCTTTCACCTCGTTCCAGGGCATTTCATAACTCAGAAAGGAGTTTTTTCTGAATTCAAGAAAGCGATTTACAGGGATAACAAAATCGTATCTTCCCGATTCATACAATAGTTCGCCCAGGGCTTTGAGAGTGGTGTCAACCGCCTGTAAATCATAGATAACCGTATCGAGATTGAATTGCTGGCGGTAAAATATGTTTTGAAGAGAATCTGTCGGTAAATCCATGTACCGGTTATCCACGGTCCGGTTTACAAGTGTCAGGCTTTGTATTTCCCCGGGCAGTTCTTTGGCGGCCGGTTGCGGAATTTCAATCGTTAATGTATGCGTACTTACACACGATGCAAAAATAAATACCAAAAGTAGAATCGAACTGAATGTCAGTGCTCTTGTCAGTGATTGTTCCATTTTTATGAAACCATTTAATAAATACCCCAATATTTCCTCAAAAACCATTCCACGCTCAGCAGAACCAAAACAACAACAAACAGCCACCGCAGGTTCAGAAGTTCATTAACCATTTCCTGAAAATAGACAGTTGGTTTTAGTTCCTGACCATTTTGGATATCCCCGAGCATCCGGGTGGTTTGTTCCGGAAGGTAAAATTTTCCTCCGCTTAACCCGGCCAACTGGTACAAAACCTGATGATTTGCCCTGCTTTGCGTGTTTTCAATATTGACCACGGTTACCGTAAAATTTCCGGTTTCGGTAAAAGTTTCATTTCCAACGGTAACTTCGGCGTTAAAAGAGTAATCTCCGGTAGGCAGGTGTCCGGCATTTAGAAAGTAATTTTCACCTTGTTCATCAAAAGTAAAATCAAATTCTTCACCGGTTTGGTTGTTCATTTTTATTTTTACCTCTTCCGAAGTAATTTTTTTATACGCTTCGTTGTAAACTTCTGCCCTGAAAATCACCTCCTCGGTTTCGGCATAAACGGGCTGGAAGTCGAGAATGAAATTATCCTCGTTTTCGCGCAATGCCAGGTACTGTACCAGCTGGTTTACAAGTTCGTTAAAACGTGCCTGGTTTTGCTGAAAATAATAATTGTAAAGCCGCCAGCGCCAGATGCCTTCACCAAAAATAAAACCTGTTTTTCTGCCGTTGATGTTTCCGGTGGCAATAAGGGGTTTGGCGGTTTCAATATTTTTGATTTTTTGGTACAGCAATGTTGAAAATTCAGGGTCTGTTTCATAATCGGCAAAAGGAGCAATTAGCGGAGGAAAGCGTTGTACCGTTTCACTAAACTCTTCGCTAAGCGTAAAAATACGATATCCCGGGTTTATGGTTGCCTGCACTTCCTCGCCCGAACCGGCCAGTGGAATAATTTCTGCCCCTTGTTTCAATGCATTCAGTTGCGGAAGAAATGTTTTGTTTCCTACAATAAACAGCAATGGCAAACGGTTTTCCTCTGCTTTTTCAATGATGGTAGCCGCCGATTTTGCCGAAGTAGGCAACTGGTTCAGAATTATTAAATTGAATTCGTTGAGATTGGCCGGGTAGGGTTCTTCTGTAAAAACCGAAACTTCGTAGGTTTGCTGCAAATCGAGCGTGTTTTTTATGGCGCCAATGTCGGGGTGCGGCCCGTCGGATAGTATTAAAATTTTTTGCTTGTTTTCCAGTACATTGATTACAAATTCATCCCGGTTATTGTCAGTGTTTCGTTCATTTTCAGCATATTCAATACGTGCTGAAAAATGTTTCAGGCCGGGAGAACCTGCATCCAGAATAAACTGCTGTGTCAGAACATAATCGTCGTTTGGCGGGGTGATTACGGTTTCTTCCACCTGGGTTTCGCCATCGTGTAAAGTTAAGCGGAGTGGTGTATTTTTTAATTTTGAAAAATAGATTTCAACTTCCACCGGGAAACGGTTTCCTGAAAAAGCCGTCCGGTTTGCCCTGATATTCTGGATTCTTGCATCGGTAATTTCCAGTGTGTCGCCCAAACCAACGGTAAAAACCGGGAAATTGATTTCATCAAGCAGGTTCACCGGGTTTTTTCCGCGGTTGTAAATGCCATCACCGGCAATGATTACCGCACCGATATTTTCATTAAAATGATTGTTGGTGATGGATGAGATGAGTTCGCTGTAATTCGAATTTTTATCCTTGAAATCAGGCCCGCTCATCAATCTTGTATTTTCACCAAACCCATAACTTACAATCCGGTAAGTATTTCCAAGTGTTGCTGAAATTTGCTCCTCCATTTCGCGAATGGTATTTTTCACCTGTGTTGAATCGGGAATGGAAACCATGGACGCTGAATTGTCCCACGCGGTAATAATTACCGGATTTTGTACTGTTTTTTTCAGGCTTTTTATAAAGGGCAACAATAACAGAAACGCCACCGAAAACACCGCCCAAAAACGCAAAATGGCTAACATACGAATCTGGTTTTTAGTGAGTTCTTTATTATCACTGTTTTTGAAATAAAGAATCATAACTACCACAACTGAAACGATTATGATTAGCGGCAATAAAACGAACCAGTATTTTGTTCCAAATTCAATCAATTCCTGTCAACTTATTTTGTGCGCGTAAATATACACAACTCCTTTTTTTTAATCGTGATTAATGTGTAATATTACAGCCTGATTTGAAAATCATATTTATATTTTTTGGTACTGAAACGAAAATATAAGATGAATAAAAATGAAAAATCTGCTCATCATTCTTCTCATTATAACAGTTGTTTCGTGCGGTAAAAAATTTAATCCCGAAATTACTGTTGAAGAATTAAAAACCAACATTGAATATCTTGCTTCTGATTCTTTAAAAGGGAGAAAACCAGGCGAAGAAGGCGATCTTCTTGCAGCCGAATTTATTCGTTCGAAATTTGAGAATGCCGGTTTGGAGTTGTTGTATGACAATGGTTTTCAGGAGTTTGGATTGGTAACCTCTGCCGAAGTCGGCGAAGATAATTTATTAGAGGTGAATAACAGGTTATTGGAAGCAGAAAAAGACTATTTACCTTATGCCTTTTCAGCCAATACCGAAGTGGAAGCCACGGTGGTTTTTGCCGGGTACGGAATGGAAATCAACAAAGACACGCTGCAATGGAACGACTTTGAAAGCGTTGATGTGGAAGGGAAATGGATACTGGCTTTACAGGGCGACCCTGATATGGACAATATTCAAAGCCCCTTTGTTGAATATTCATCGGAACGTGCAAAAGCGCTGACAGCCTCTGATAAAAATGCCGCCGGATTAATTTTGGTTGCCGGCCCGTCGTTTAACGAAAATGACGAACTTTCCTCTTTGTTTTTTGATAAAAACAGCAGCAGGTATCCTATTCCGATACTTCAGGTAACACGCAGGGCAGCCAACCAAATTCTCAGCGAAACCGGCGAAACCGTTGAATCGCTTGAAGCAAAAATGCAGGAACAAAAACAACCGGTGCATTTCATCACCAATGTAAAGGTAAAAGCCAAAGTAAGTGTTTTGCTAAAGGAAACCGAAACACAGAACGTGGTGGCAATGCTTCCGGGAACTGACCCAAATTTAAAAAATGAATATGTAGTGGTTGGTGCCCATTTTGATCATTTGGGAATGGGTGGACAGGGCTCGGGTTCGCGTGCCATTGATACCATTGCTGTTCACAATGGTGCCGACGACAATGCCTCGGGTGTTGCAGCGGTAATTGAACTGGCCGAAAAACTGGTATCGGAAGGAAAAAACCGGCGAAGCATTATTTTTGCTGCTTTCGGAGCCGAAGAAATGGGACTGGTGGGCTCAAAAAAATTTACTGCCAATCCACCCGTAAAAACCGATGAAATGGTGGCCATGTTTAATTTTGATATGGTGGGAAGACTGGACACCGCAACCAATGCCATCAGTATTGGCGGAACAAAAACAGCCATAGAAACCGAAGACATTTTGAAAGATTTAAACCCAGGCTTTGAATTGGCTCTCTCTGAAGAAGGAGTAGGCCCGTCAGACCATGCTTCGTTTTACTTGCAGAATATTCCTGTGTTTTTTATTTCAACAGGCGCACATTCCGATTATCATACCCCCGATGACGATGCCCAATATATTAATTACGAGGGGGAAAGAAAAGTAACCGAATACGCCCATGCATTGATTCTTGAAGTTGCCAGTCGCGACAGCGCATTAACCTTTCAGGAAGCAGGGCCAAAATTCCAGCGCAGCCGTGGCGGAAGGTTTAAAGTTACCTTCGGAATTATGCCTGATTATGCCGGGCTGGAAAAACGGGGAATGCGGATCGATGCAGTTACCAAAGGAAAACCTGCCGATAAGGGAGGAATGAAAAAGGGCGATATTATTACCGCTATTGAAGGTAAAAAAGTAGGTAATATTTACGATTATATGAACCGTTTGCAAACTCTTGAAGCCGGACAACGAATTTCGGTGGACATTATTCGCGACAACAAAGAAACCGTATTAATAATTCAACTATAAATGAAGAAACTGATTTTAGGTCTGTTTTCTGTACTTTTTTTATTCTCCCTTCAACTGCGGGCACAACATTTCAATATTGAGAGCTCGGAAGTAATTTACAAGGAAATTAACGGACACCAACTCAAAATGGTAATATACCGGCCAACCGAATTAAGAGAAATGCGTTTACCCGCACTGGTACTTTTTTTTGGCGGTGGCTGGGTAAACGGCGATCCCAGCCATTTTCAGCAACAGGCTGAATATTTTGCCTCGCGGGGAATGGTTGCCATTTGTCCGGATTACCGCACAAAAAGCCGGCACGCAACCTCTCCGTTTGAAAGTGTAAAAGATGCCCGTTCAGCAATGCGGTATATAAAACTTCATGCCACCGAACTGGGAATTGATACCGGTAAAATTGTAGCCGGCGGCGGTTCGGCCGGAGGTCACCTGGCTGCCTGCACGGCAATCATCGACAAGGTAAATGAAGCAACCGACAATTTATCAGTTTCACCCGTTCCCAGTGCATTGGTTCTTTTTAATCCGGTGGTTGATACCGGAAAAAAAGGGTACGGACAGGAAAAAATGGATGGCCGTGAATTTGCACTTTCGCCGGTTCACAACATTGTAGCTGGTTTACCACCCGCACTGATAATGCACGGCAAAGCCGATACAACCGTTCCGTATGAAAATGTGGTGCGCTTTAAACACGTAATGAAACAGGAAGGAAATCAATGTATATTAAAAGGTTACAGCAAACAAAAACATGGTTTCTTTAATTACAGCCGAAGCCCGAAGTATTTTAAAAAAACACTCAAAAAAACTGAAAAATTTCTGGAAAACTTCGATTATTTAAAAGGCACAAGCTGGGTTAGAAAATATAGTGCCGGGTTGAAATAAGGTAAAATTTGTTTTGAGAATATGACCGGTTTCTGATCTGTTGCCGGTGTGCGCCTAAAAAT
>JAFGDX010000394.1 GCA_016931875.1 Prolixibacteraceae bacterium | reverse complement strand
TCACTCCTGAAATCTGAGTCTCACGAATAAAATCGCGAAGGCTTTTGCCGTTATATTCTGAAAAATCGCCCACAATAACCAGGCGAACACGATAGTTGGAAAACTTTTGAAGAATCTCGCCGGCCATTCCGTTTTTCAGGTCGAAAAATTCGGGCACAATATTTTTTTTGTGAATGATGATTTTGTCAAACCCCTGGTAATACAAATTTCCCAACAGGTCTAACCCGTCGTCGCTGTTTGCAATAATGATGTCGTTGGAAATCACTTCGGCAATTTTTGCAGAATTGATTTGATGTTCAGTAATTTTCATAATGCTTATTTCCGGCGGATTACCATTTCGTTTATCCAGGTGGGAGCAAAAGGCGAAGTACAACCTTTTGACACGGGATAATCGCGGTACAACCCCAGCGACTCGCCTATGGCTACAGCACGTGCCCGGTATTCCGAAAAATGGATTCCGATGGCTGCAAGAGTAAAATTCATGGTCCATTGAGTTTCGGGTGCGGCCTCCCCCATTTCTTTTTCAATCCGATCGAGAATGGCCGGAATGTCAAGCCCTTCCGGATTTTTCACCACCCGCTCGTGCATCAAACTCCATCCGCAGCGAAGAGCCATGGGGTTTTCCGACCGGAGCCACTTTTTACGAAGTTCTTCTTTGGCAGGATGATGATTGATAACATAAGAATTGAGCCAGTCGGCCACCCTGACAAACTGCAGGGAAAGTACCATCTGCTCCAGTTCTTTGGCTGACAAATATTTTGGTTTCATCAGTAAAATGGCCAAAAACCGGGCATCAACGTTTCCGGTTTGCCAAAGCTCCAATGCCAGTTTATGGTTGGTTCTTATCTTTTTGGCCAGTTTACGGAGGTCGCCGAGTTTTACGCCAAACTGATTTTCAGGAGCGCCCTGTTTTGCATTTTGTGCGCGTACTTTTTCATCTCCCAGAGCTTCCAGCTGAGCAAGTGTGTCTTTTAAAGTCATACCCAAACCATTTAAAATTTTACACGGTGGGCTAAATATAAAAAAAGTTGGCGAGTTGGCATATTCCTTACCCGGGGCAATAACTGTGTATGTATACATTTTTTCGTGAACAGGATGACGACGCTGTTTACTCATTGTACTTCAGTCGTTTTCCCTGGCCTTCTCCACCACCTGATTTGCGGCGTTTCCCCATTCCTTTTCCAAGTTTTTGCAGCAATTCCCTGAATGATTTTTTTTCACATTCTCCGAGGCCCCGTCCCGTTTTCGGGCCTTTTCCTTCGGGGCCGGTTCCGTTTAGTTTTGGCATACTTAAATTTTTTAAATTATACTTCTCCGGGCTATTTGTTTCAATTTACTGTTTATCATTTTCTTGCGAAGAACGCTTAAACGGTCGATAAACAGGATTCCCTGCAAATGATCGTATTCATGCTGAAAAATACGGGCTGCCATCCCGCCGAGCGTTTCTTCCTTCACATCAAAATTTTCGTCTCTGTAGCGTACTTCAATTTTGTCGGGCCGAATTACATCTTCATAAATTCCGGGAATGCTTAAACAGCCCTCGTTATAATACACTTCATCTGTGTTATAGTCAAGAATCTCCGGATTAAAATACGTTTTTACCGCAGGTTCGGTTCCTTCCTCGTTAACAGAAGTGGTATCGATAATAAAAATGTTTTTTAACACATTAACCTGTGGGCCGGCAAGCCCGTATCCCTGTTGGTTTTTCAGTGTCAGAATCATGTTTTCTGCCAATTCAGTAAAATTGTCATCCCTGCCAATATCCGGCGCTTTGCTTCTGAGGATTTTTGAACCATACAAAACAATGGGTAAAATCATGTGAATTTGTTTAAAAATGATAACTTCTTAAATAATAGTTTCGTCCCTTGTATTTTGTTTTTTTAATCAATCTCATAAACACAAGCAACTCTACCACCGACATATCGGTATTCTCCTTTCTCAGTAGTTCGGTCATGGTATCTTCGCGCAGGGGGTGAACCGCGGTAATATTCAGGATATCCTCAAAAGCATTTCCGGTAACTCCGGTGTCGGTTCCTTCAAAACCGGTAAGCAATTCCGTATTGATTCCTGCATTGCGAAACAGTTGCCACGCCATGGTTATACTTTCATCGCTTGCCGGGCGGATACCCTCAACAGCCGGCGGGCGGACAGGTATGGAAAGACAGGCTGTTTCCGGGTTTATTCCGGCAATAAACAAAGCAGTTTGTTCGATCTGTGCCTGAGAGTTGTTGTATTTATCTGTCAGCATGGTTTCGGTGTGCAGCTTTCCCCCGTAAACTGCAGCAAACTGCGTGATGCCTTCCAGCACATTTTCCAGTTCAATACCACTGTGCGGATGATTGATTTTTCTCCAGGTCAGTTCATCGGTTGTATCCACTTTTACTGAAACCCAGTCGGCCTCCATTAAATTATCGCGGATTTTTTCATGATGCAAAAGCGATGCGTTGGTAATTACTGCCACCGGAATTCCGAATTTTTTCAGCAAGCGGATTTCCTCACCAAGGTTTTGGTCGAGCGTTGGTTCGCCGTTTGCAACAAAAGTAAGATAATCAGGGCGATGCAGTTTATCCAGCATTTCCAGGTGTTGCCCCACATCTTCCATCAGCTTTTCAGGCTCATAAAAACTTTCCTGTGTTATTGTTTTGTATCGGGTTTCCCCATTTTGGCAATATACACAGCTGTATGAACATACCTTGTGCGAAACGATGTTGTTAATTCCCAGGCTCAACCCAAGTCTTCTTGATGATACGGGACCAAAAGCAATCATAGGTATACCTCCGTTAATTCGTAAATTGTGTTCGAAATATTATCAAAAGTTTCCATAACATTTTTGTCGGGTTGGTTGTAAATGGTGAGGCCGCGGTCGGAGACATCGCCAATTTCAAGCACCAGCGGAATTTGCCCGAGGAGGCGGGTGTTAAATTCTGTTGCCAGCTTTTGACCGCCGCCTTTCCCAAAAATAAAATATTTTTCATCGGGGTGATTGGCAGGTGTAAACCACGACATATTTTCCACCACTCCCAAAATGGGGATATTCAGTTTGGGTTTGGTAAACATGGCTGCGGCTTTTCTTGCATCGGAGAGGGCAATTTCCTGTGGTGTGGTTACGATTATTGCACCGGTGAGGTTGAGTTTCTGAACCGTGGTAAGCTGAATATCGCCCGTTCCCGGCGGAAAATCAACAATCATATAATCTACTTCGCCCCATTCGGTATCGCTGAACAGCCGGGTTAATCCGTTCGATGCCATCGGCCCGCGCCAAATCAGTGATTCGTTGGATGGCATCAAAAAACCAATCGACAACAATTTTACGCCAAACCTTTCAATGGGTACTATTTTTTCTTGTCCGTTGGTTACAATTCCGGAGAGTTTTTGGTTTTGAACGCCAAACATCATCGGAATAGAAGGACCGTATAAATCGGCATCTACCAAAGCAGTTGACAATCCCTGCCGGGTGAGCGAAACAGCCAGGTTGGCTGCCACTGTTGATTTTCCCACACCGCCTTTCCCCGATGCCACAACAATAATATTTTTTACGCCGGGCATTTCAATTTTTTCGAATAGTGATGAACTCATTGTTTTATTTTTTATCTGATTTAGATGTCATTATTTATTTGATATTTAAAAGCTATCAAATCATTTTTCAAAACTGTCGAGATAAAAACTCTCTTTTCCGGTTTTCTTCGGTTGGTTATTACCATCAATGTTGTATATAAAACTCAGTGCAAAATATGCCGTGTCAATTTTCCTTTTGTTTTGCTGGCTGAAATGATACCCGTCATCGTTGCAGCCATTTACCGACAAGCCATACAAATAGGAATCAAAAACATCTTCAATTTTGAATATAATCTGCCCTTTGTTTTTAAATATTTTTTTGCTTACGGCCAGGTCGGCATACCAGCGTTCATTATAGGTTCCCATAATCGAAGGAAGTTCGGAGCGGTAATAACCTGCCATGCGTAAATTCAAAATTTTTGGCACCCGGAACAGGAAACTTACACTTCCGTTCCAAGCAAATTCACATCCGTCCACAATATTGCTTCCGGCATTCCCTGTTAGTGAAGCAGAGAAAAAATTTGCTGCCGGGGTAATTTCGCACCAGGTAAAAGGCCGGTACGAAAAAACAAAATCACAACCGCCCAAAGTAGCGTGGCCAAGGTTCAGGTAAGTTACTGAAACAGCGCTGTCGTTGCATGCCAGTTTTACCCTTGAGATGGCCTGATTGATATACCGGTAATACAACGAAACCGACCCTGAAAATTTTTCATAGGAAAACCGGTCACCCACTTCAAAAGAATTCACTAACTCGGGGGTTAAGTCAGGATTTCCCTGGTGTATATTTAGCTCATCAGCATATTTGCTTGCAAACGGATCGAGCATTTTAACCGAGGGCCGGTTAATTCTGCGGCCATATGCAAAATAAACGGTGTGCCTCCCGTTCACTTTTCCCGCCAGGTTTATTGTTGGAAATATTTCGAGACCGGATTGTGTTTTGTTTTGATTTTGTGTGGTGGACGTGTATTCAGCTCTAAAGCCAATATCTCCATCCCAGGTAGTATTTGTAATACCAAATACAAATGAAAGAGCCTCGGTATGCCGGTGGTATGTAAAACGGCTCGCCAGTTCTGTGTCGGTATACCAATTGGCAGCATTCATGTCATAACTTTCAGAATTAAAATTATTTCGGAAGTTTTGATCGCTCAAATGATAGCCGCCTTTACAATTGATCCGCTTGTTTACCGGATGCAAAAATTCAACCCCGCCGTACCACTCTTTATTTAACTGCAACGCACTGGTATTTTGCAAGTGAGACCCATTCGAATAATAAAGGCTGTTTTTCATTTTGTCTTTGCCACTGTGTTCCGAATAACTTACAAAAGCTTCCAGTTGCTGTCCGTTTGAGTTGAGAATGGTTTTGTAATTCACCTCTGTTTCAAAAGCATAATTATTGGTGGTGATTTCGATATTTTTATTCGATTCATGATGTGTAGCGCCATTATTTGCAACAGTTGTGTATTCAATAAACCGGTCGGC
>JAFGDX010000393.1 GCA_016931875.1 Prolixibacteraceae bacterium | reverse complement strand
GCCAAACAAATTCCGTTTCATTTTTCAGGATTAAAAACACTAAAAATAAAAGAAACCGACCGCATTGAAGCGCTCCAAAACGAACTGGGAAAATTTGGGGCAAAACTTACCGAACCCAAACACGGCGAACTGGCGTGGAACGGCACAATTACCCGGCCAGTAAAAGAAAAAATACCTGAAATAAAAACTTATCACGACCACCGGATGGCGCTGGCATTTGCACCGATGGCCCTGGCCGGATTAACTTTTCAAATTGATGATCCGATGGTGGTTACCAAATCGTACCCCGGTTTCTGGGACGACTTAAAAACGGTTGGTTTTGAAATAACTTCGAATGATTAATTTACCGTTTCTGGCGAAAAAATTCCTGCATTAATTCTGCACACTCAGTTGCAAGAACTCCTTCCACAATTTCTGTTTTTGGATGAAGCGCTTTGGCAGCAAACTTTTTAAAGCCCCGTTTTTCATCTCTGGCACCAAAAACAATCTTCCCGATTTGCGACCAGCCCAACGCACCGGCACACATAACACAAGGTTCGAGCGTAACATACAATGTGCAATCGTTCAGATACTTTCCGCCCAGCAAATTGGCAGCAGCAGTAATTGCCTGCATTTCAGCGTGTGCGGTAACATCATTCAATGTTTCGGTTAAATTGTGTGCCCGGGCAATAATTTTCTGATTCGAAACAACCACGGCACCAACCGGTACTTCGCCTTTTTCGTAGGCAATCAGCGCTTCCGAAAAAGCCTTTTTCATAAAATACTCATCATTAAACGGTTCAATCATATTTATTCTAAATGGCTGTTGAAATTCAGACCGAATTTGCTAAAATCTTCTTATTTTCGCAACCAAATCATAAAAAAGGTATCATGTACAGAACTCATACGTGTGGTGAACTGAGAATTGAAGATTCAGGAAATGAAGTTACTCTTTCGGGTTGGGTGCAACGTATCCGCGATTTGGGAGCAATGACATTTATTGATTTGCGCGACCGTTACGGAATTACCCAGCTCGTTGTTGATGAAAACACGGATAAACAGGTGGCTGAAAAACTGAAGGAGCTGGGCCGCGAGTATGTAATTCAGGCTACCGGGACTGTCAGGGAACGTTCGAGCAAAAACAAAAATATGCCGACCGGTGAAATTGAAATCGCTTTAAAAGGTCTTAGCGTTTTAAGCCCTTCTGTTGTTCCTCCATTTACCATTCAGGATGATACGGACGGAGGAGATGATTTAAGGATGAAATACAGGTACCTTGATTTACGCCGAAACATGGTTCGCAAAAACCTGGAACTGCGTGCAAAAATGGCACACGCTGTACGAACCTATTTAAACACAAAAGATTTTATTGAAACCGAAACCCCTGTTTTAATTAAATCCACTCCCGAGGGAGCGCGTGACTTTGTAGTTCCTTCAAGGATGAACCCGGGCGAATTTTATGCCTTGCCACAGTCGCCGCAAATTTTCAAACAGCTTTTAATGGTGGCCGGTTTTGATCGTTACTACCAGATAGTAAAATGTTTCCGCGATGAGGATTTACGTGCCGACCGCCAGCCGGAATTTACCCAAATCGATTGTGAAATGTCGTTTGTGGAGCAAAAGGATGTTCTGGAAATGTTTGAGGGATTAACACGGCACATGTTTAAGGAAGTGCTGAATATTGAGGTAGATGAGTTCCCGTGGATGCCCTGGTCGGAAGCGATGGAAAAATATGGCTCCGACAAACCGGATACGCGATTCGACATGAAGCTTAATGATCTTTCAGAACTTGTTAAAGGAAAGGGATTTTCCGTTTTTGATTCGGCAGAATACATCGGGGCAATTTGTGCCAAAGGCTGTTCTGAATATTCGCGCAAACAAATTGATGAACTTACCAACTGGGTGAAACGACCGCAAATTGGCGCCAAAGGACTGGTTTATGTGAAATACAACAGCGATGGAAGTTTTAAATCGTCGGTAGATAAATTTTACTCGCCGGAAGATTTGAAACAATGGGCAGAAGCTGTTGATGCCGTTCCTGGGGATTTGATTCTGGTGATGTCGGGAGACAAAAATCACATGCTCGATGCACTTGGTGAGTTGCGTCTGGAAATGGGAAATCAGTTGGGATTAAGAGACAAAAAAGTTTTCAAACCATTGTGGGTGGTCGACTTTCCTTTGCTTGAATGGGATGAAGAATCAAAACGGTTTTTTGCCATGCACCATCCGTTTACCGCGCCTAAACCGGAAGATATTCCGCTGCTGGATACCGACCCCGGAAAAGTACGCGCTAATGCGTACGATCTGGTTATCAACGGTGTGGAAATTGGCGGTGGTTCTGTTCGGATTTTCAACTCTGAATTGCAATCCAAAATGTTTGATATTTTAGGGTTCACAAAAGAACAGGCCGAAGCACAATTTGGATTTTTGATGAACGCATTCAGGTTTGGAGCACCTCCGCATGCAGGAATTGCTTTTGGTTTTGACAGGCTCGTTTCCTTGTTTGCAGGCCTTGGCTCTATTCGCGATGTGATTGCCTTTCCTAAAAACAATGCAGGACGCGATGTAATGAACGATGCTCCCGCCCCGATATCCGAAGAGCAACTGGAAGAATTAAATCTTATTCTTAATGTGAAAGAAAAGTAAAAATACTTTCCAACTAAAAAAAGGGAAACTGTAGTCAGTTTCCCTTTTTCTTTAGTATCAGCTTTAGAAATTATCTTTCTGCTCTTTTCCTTGATGAATAGTTAATGTGTAATGCAGCAGCTTTACGCAATTCCTGCTTTATGTCATTAACAATCCCCATTTTGGT
>JAFGDX010000044.1 GCA_016931875.1 Prolixibacteraceae bacterium | reverse complement strand
CGTAAAAGGCTTGTGTTTGGTTTTGCTCAGGAATTCACCTTCAGGAAGTTTATATCCAAGGTAACGCCCGGTGCTGTTCCAAAACAGCCTGATGTTTACGGGCCGGCATTCATCGTCGATACAAACTTCGGTAGGAATATTCCTTGCGTACATTACCGGAAATCCGTTTTGAGAAATATATTCGTATAAAGTGTCGCTGTGAATGGTGTCGGAAAAATTGATGGCATGCGGAATGATTTTATCAATCTTGCCGGGAAAAGAAGGTTCGTGCAACCGAACAATTTCAGGATGCTTATTTTCCTCAAAGAATGAAAAACAGGAGACTATCAAAACTATTTTAACAATCCATTTCATAGAAACGCCGGCTTCATCAACAGTAAAAAGTTAATGGCTTTTAAGTTCATCATGTAACACTTTTTTGGGAAAAATAATGGAAAGTACAATGCTGCTCACCATCACGAAGGCAATAAAATACAGCGAATATTCCGGCTGAAAACCCCATGATTTTAGTTTGGAATGGAACAACAGTTTTATTCCCACAAAAATAAGCAGGACGGCAATTCCGGGTTTGAGGTATCTGAATTTATTGACCAGGTTGGCTACCAGGAAAAACAGCGAACGCAACCCAAGAATAGCGAAAATATTGGAAAAGAAAACGATAAACGGGTCGCGCGAAACCGCAAAAATGGCCGGAATAGAATCGAAGGCAAAAACTACGTCAGAAAATTCAATCATCACCAAAACCACAAACAGCGGCGTAAAAATCAACTGTCCGTTTTCGCGGAACCAGAATTTTTCCTTTTCATAATTGGGATGAATTTTGATGTGGCGGCTTAAATATTTAAACAGCCAGGATTCGTGCGGGTCTTTTCCATGCCCGTCTTTTTCAAAAAATATTTTTATTCCCTGAAAAATTAAAAAGGCGCCAAAAACCAGCAGTACCCATTCAAATTTTTGAATGATGGCCACCCCGGCAAAAATAAAAATGAAGCGTAAAACAATGGCGCCCAGAATTCCCCAGAAAAGTACCATTTTATAATCTTTTTGCGGCACCGAGAAACTTTGCAGAATCATCAGCATCACAAAAATATTATCGATGGAAAGGGTTTTTTCAATAAAATAACCGGAGATGTAATTGATGGCCTGCGATTGTTTGTACTCTTTCAGCATTCCTTCAAAAGTGCTGGTTTTAAACTGTATGTAAGGATTGTATTTTTCAACAATTTCCCTAAGTTGTTCAATCGAATCAATTCCGTGCAACAGATGACCGTAATACAGCAGGAAAAAATAAAACGACAGCCCCAGCGATATCCAGATAACACTCCAAACGGTTGCTTCGCGCATGGAAATCACGTGGGTTTTGCGGCCAACCAGTAACAAATCGACCAGTAAAACAGCTGTAATAAAAACCAGGAAAATCAGGGTTGAAATGATTTCTATACTCATTTTTCAGATATTTCAAATCGTGTAACACCTCCCGAAACAATAAATTTCATTACCTCCGCCGGCGACAAATCGAGTTTTTCTACCCGCCCGGAAGGAACCAGGTACAGTTCTCCGGAAAAATTATACGAATGCGGAAAGTAGATGGCCACCATGCCGGGAAGCTCAAATTCGCTTAATGATTCGCGGGTGATAAATCCCAGTTTCCACAAATTGTTTTCGGTATTGAAATGGACTTTTACAGGCACATTGAATTTTTTCTCCTTTCCAACAAAGGCTGAAAATAAATCATTCAGCGATGAATACAGGAGGTTTAGAACCGGCACTTTTAAAATTAATTTACCTGTTATTTTTTTGAGGGGCTTAAAAATGGCCGTTTGTCCAATAAACCCGAGGATGGTTAATGCAACAAACAAAATTACAATTCCCAGCCCCGGAATATAAAATCCTAAAAGGGGTTCAAGGTTGGTGGTCAGCCATCCATCTACGGTTTTAAAAAAGGTGTATAATATGTAAATGGTAATGGCCACCGGGGCAACCAGAAGAATGCCCTGCAAAAAATAACCGCTTATTTTTTTCATTGTTGTTTTTTTAAGTTGATACCATTTTTTTTAAACGGTTATCCTGAATTTTATGTTTACTGTAACTGCTCTTTTAAAAAGCTGGTCATTTTGTTATAGAGGTGCAGCGTTGTATTTCCTCCTCGGATTCCGTGGTTGCGGTTGGTGTAAATGGCCATATCGAACTGCACGCCGGCCTGCACCATTTTTTCGGTAAATTCGAATGTGTTTTGTGCATGCACATTGTCATCGGCCGACCCGTGAATGATGAGCAGTCTCCCGGAAATATCTCCGGCGTGGGAGAGGGGTGAGTTATCATCGTACCCTTCGGGATTTTGCTGCGGAGTGCGCATGTAGCGCTCGGTGTAGATGGTGTCGTAAAAACGCCAGCTTGTTACCGGAGCAACAGCAATACCGGCTTTAAAAAGGTTGCCGCCTTTTTCCATGGTCAGGCAGGTCATAAAACCGCCGTAGCTCCAGCCAAAAATGGCAATGTTTGCGGCGTCTACATAAGGTAGGGTACCGAGATATTTTGCGGCTTCCACCTGGTCGTCCGACTCGTATTTTCCCAGTTGCAGATAGGTTATTTTCCTGAAATCCTCACCACGGGCTGCCGTTCCTCTCGGATCAACACAAACCACCAGAAAACCTTCCTGGGCAAGATAATGGTTCCAGCTTATTCCGCCCCACGAATCGGCTACACTTTGCGAATTCGGGCCGCTGTACTGAGTCATAAATACCGGGTATTTTTTTGAAGTATCAAAATCAACCGGTTTAATCATGTATCCGTTTAATTCCACTCCTTCCGAAGTAGTGAAAGTAAAAAATTCTTTTTGAGGAATAGCGTATGTTTCGAGTGTATTTTTCAAAACCGTATTGTCCTGCAACACCCTGATTTGTTCTCCACGCCTGTTTTCGTGTAGGGTTATCAGCGTGGGG
>JAFGDX010000392.1 GCA_016931875.1 Prolixibacteraceae bacterium | reverse complement strand
GGCGCAGGTAAGACTTACTACCAATCCGAATATATTGATAACAGAGCTTCTTTTATTTGTAAGAAGATTCCTTACGTAAAATTTGAGAAACGACTTAATCATTTTTTCTGTTTAAATATTCATAGCTTTTATCAAAACACTTGTAAATTACTCGTACCTCAGCGCTTCCACCGGATTTCTTGTTGCCGCCTTCCACGATTGAAACGAAACCATCAGGAGTGCAATCCCCAGCGCCATCAAACCAGCTAATGCAAATACCCACCAGCTTAAATTGGTTTTATATGCAAAGTTTTCGAGCCATTTATTCATAAGAAACCAGGCGATTGGTGTTGAAATAATAAATGCAATTCCAATCCATTTTATAAAGTTGGTATTCAGCATAACCATTACTTCCGAAATTTTGGCGCCGTTTACTTTACGGATGCCGATTTCTTTAATTTTCTGGTTGGCGATAAAAGAGATTAATCCGTAAAGTCCGAGTGAGGCAATCAGGATGGCAATTATGGCAAACAGCCGGATAAGTTTAAATGTATTTGTCTGGCCGTTGTAAAAACCTGCTATTTTCTGGTCAAGGAAATTGGATTCAAAAACAGTCTCCGGAAAAATGTCGTCCCACTCGTGTTTTATCTTTTCGATGGTGTTGTTATAACCAGCGAGACTTGCAGTGGCCGGATTAATTTTTACTGCCATTTCTTTAATATTAAAAGAAACGTTGCTTAATATAACATAATCCATTTTCTGTTGAAGCGACTGCGCATGAAAATCGTCAACTACGCCAACGATGGTAAATTCCATTTCGTTTCTTCCATACTGAAAAATTTCTCCTATTGCTTTATTCGGGTCGTCGAACCCCAAAAGCTGGGTTAGTTTCAGGTTTACGATTGCTTCTCCCGAATTTTTTCGTTCACTGCAATTTTTTCCGGCAATTAATTTAAGTTCGTAAAGGTCGAGGTAATTTTCATCTATCGTTTTTAAATTACCCATATATAAATCTTTATCCAGTGTAGGATAGTTAATGCTGTTGCTTACCCTCCAGTCTGCCATCGGGCTTGTTGATTCGAAGCTTATTTTCTTTATTTCAGGATATTTTAAAAGATTGGATTTTAATACTTCCAGTTTATTTGTAGTTGTTTCAGGTAACGGCGCAATCAGTACGGCTTCCTTGTTAAATCCCAGATCGGTGTTGAAAAAATAATTGATTTGTTTTTGCATCACCAGGGTTCCGGTTATCAGAACCAGAGAGATTACAAACTGGCCAATCACAAGAATACGACGGACTGAAATTGAATTTGAACTGTTTTTTAGCGGAAGCGAATTTTTTAAATTCCCTACGGGCTTCATACCTGCCATAATAATGGATGGATAAATACCTGAAATGATTCCGATGATAAAAGCTGAGATCAATAAAAAAGGAATAGTCCCCGGACTTTTCAGGATTTCGAGGTTTAAACGGTAACCAAGTATATCTTCGAGATAGACAAATAAAAAGTGTGCGACGGCTACCCCAATCAATGCCGCGATATAGGAAATAAACAGGGTTTCGCCCATAAACTGTGAAATGAGTTGGAACTTGCTTACACCTGTAATTTTTCGTACGCCAATTTCCTTAAATCTTTTCGACGATTGTGCGGTGGATAAATTGATAAAATTAATGGAAGCCAAACCAATGACAAATAACCCGATAAAACCAAGCAGAAACAAAGCTTTTTCGGGAACCCGCCGGTGGCCGTAGTTTCCGGCATTTCCCGAATGAAGTTCGGACAAGGGTTGCAAGACGTATTTTTGAAAAACCGGTGAATCCGTGCCAATGTATTTGGCAGCAAAAGCCGTTAACCGGTTTTCAAAATCAGCCAGTGAAATATCGCGGGGTAAAAGTAAGTAACAATTGGTTGCAGAATTATATTCCTGCCAGTCAGTTCCGCCGTTGAAATAGGGATTTGAAGCTCTCTGACTTTTGTAATCGGCAATAATGTTAAAAGGAAGATCGGTATTTTCAGGCACATCGGCAATTACCCCGGTTACACTAAAAGTTGTTCTGTTGTTTATGGTTATGGATTTGCCCAAAGCGTCAGCCACATTCTCCGGATTCAATTTAAAATATTTTTGTGCCAGCGATGAGATGATTACAGCACTCCCTGTATTTGATAATGCATTTTGAGGATTTCCGGCAAGAAAGTCGAAATCAAATATTTCAAAAATCTCCGGTTCAGCATAAGCCAGCCCTGTGTTCTCCTGATATCTGTCAAAGGTTCCGTTGCTGTTTTGAATGGCAATCTGACCCTTTTCGGCATAAAAAGTCATGACCGCGTTCACTCCGGGAAAATCATTTCGAATTGCCTCACCGACTGGGTGTACCTGTGACTCAGCATATATAATCCCTTCTCCGGGAGGCTCCAGTTGACTTATTAACCGGTAGATATTTGAGTAATTTTTGTGGTATTTGTCGAATCCCGATTCGTAACTGATTATTTTGTAAATAACCAGTCCACAGGCAATTCCGATGGCAAGCCCAACAATATTGATGGACGCATAAACCCTGTTCCGGGTTAACTGGCGCCAGATTGTTTTAAAAAAATTTGTGCCCATTTTTTCTCTGTTTAATGTTTCTGTTTATATCACTCTGTTTCTGCGTTCCTTTATTCATATCTCAGCGCTTCCACCGGATTCCTTGTTGCCGCTTTCCAATTGTCTGAACCATGATTCATCTGATTTTATGATGGACTTTGATTATTTTATTCTTAAAATCGTGGTAATCATTTCATCACAAAAATCACAGTTCAAGACTATTCATATCTCAGCGCTTCCACCGGATTCCTTGTTGCCGCTTTCCACGATTGAAACGAAACTGTCAGTAGCGCAATTCCCAGCGCCATCAAACCAGCTAATGCAAATACCCACCAGCTTAAATTGGTTTTATATGCAAAGTTTTCGAGCCATTTAT
>JAFGDX010000391.1 GCA_016931875.1 Prolixibacteraceae bacterium | reverse complement strand
TTTAATCTGCGAATATTTTTCAGGTTTAGAACGACAAGGGCCCGGCAGTCCGGAAATAACCTTAAAAGCATTGAGTTTTATTGAACCGCTGAACCATCAATCGCGCATTGCCGATATTGGGTGCGGAACCGGCGGCCAGACAATGGTGCTGGCACTACATACACAGGGACAAATTACCGGTATCGATCTGTTCCCCGATTTTATTGATTTGTTCAATTCCAATGCCTGCAAATTAAACCTGCAGGAGCGGGCTAAAGGAATTGTCGGGTCGATGGACAACCTTTCTTTTCAGAACGAAGAATTAGACCTTATCTGGTCGGAAGGAGCCATTTATAACATCGGGTTTGAGCGGGGACTAAATGAATGGCGGGATTTTTTGAAAACAGGAGGCTGTGTGGCTGTTTCAGAAGTGTCGTGGTTTACCGAAACACGGCCGGCAGAAATTAATGAGTTCTGGATGGATGCGTATCCTGAAATCGACACGATTCCAAATAAAGTGGCTCAAATGCAAAAAGCAGGATATATTCCGTTGGCTACTTTTGTTCTTCCTGAAAATTGCTGGACAGAGCATTTTTATGCACCCCAGGTTCCCGTGCAGAAAGCTTTTCTGAAAAAACACAAAGGGAATAAAACTGCCGAAGAATTTATTGCAAATCAACGCCATGAAACTCAGCTTTATGACAAGTACAAAGCGTATTATGGTTATGTATTTTATATTGGGAAAAAGATTTAATGGCAGATGAAATAAAGGGGTGCTTCTGGAAACAGAAACACCCCTTTGCTTTTATTTTTCAGTTTGCCAAAAAACGGACCACGCAACATGTATACGATTGAAACAGTTGTGTGTGATGTAGTTGCTTAGAAAATGTACAATTTTAACAGCAGGCTTTGAACGAATATTCATCTTAAATGTTTAAAAAAATACAAAAAGAATCCTTTTTCATCGATGGACCAACCGGGGAATGGGTAACTAATTTTAGTTTTTTTTGATAGTAAAACAGAAAGGATGAGCAATACAAAAAAATCAACCCAAAGTAATCAGCCAATTTTATCATTTAGCTCTTCCCGGCAATGGAATAAGTGGCTCGGGCAAAATCACAGTAATTCTGATGGTGTGTGGTTGCAGGTTTTTAAAAAACATACCGGAATTGCCACGGTTACCCATGCGCAGGCATTGGAAGAAGCTTTGTGTTTTGGGTGGATTGACGGGCAGGCAAAAAAGTATGATGAGCTTTCGTACCTGCAGAAATTTACTCCGCGCCGGCCCAAAAGTATCTGGTCGAAACGAAATGTTGAATTGGTGGCACGTCTTGAAAAAGAGGGCAGAATGAGACCCGCCGGCCGTGAACAGATTGAAGCAGCAAAAGCCGATGGCAGGTGGGAAAGAGCGTATGATTCGCCGGTGAACATGACGATGCCGGAAGATTTTTTGAAAGAGCTGGCAAAGAATAAAAAAGCACATGCATTTTTCAAAACCTTAAATAAAACCAATACCTATGCAATTGGGTGGAGGCTTCAAACTGCCAAAAAGCCCGAAACACGCGAGCGGAGAATGAAAAAAATACTCGAAATGCTGGCCAGGGAAGAAAAGTTTTACTAACACTTTCTGGGGCGCTCGCAATCCTGTGTTTTAATGTTATGATGGATCTGATAAAATATTCAAACCTGTTGGTGTCGTTTCTGCTTGAAATGGTATTGTTGGTGATGCTTGGTTACTGGGGGTTTCAGCAAAGTGAAAGTATTTTAGTTAAAATTATTTTGGCCATCGCTATGCCCGGTGTTACTGCGGTTCTGTGGGGGATTTTTGCCGCCCCTAAATCAGCAAACCGCTTAAAAAATCCGTTGCGGACGATTTTTAAACTGAGTTTATTTGCAACGGGCGTAATCATTTATTTTACATCAGGGTATATTTTAATTGGAGTTGTTTTTGGCAGTATTGTTTTTATGAATGTTGTGTTAGCCCGTATTTTTTTGCAGGATTATTAAATGTTGTTGTTTAACCGACTGTGTAAGCAATGCATTGTTTTTTTGGCAACAAAGCCGTGTTCCACAGTAAATTCAGAGTTAAAAGTTAGTCTGTTTTGTTTCTCCGGGAAGATTCCCTGATAAGCAGTTCGGTTGGCATAACAAGAGTCTGGTAGTTCACTTTGGTGTCGTTGCTGGTTATTTGATGAATAAGCAGTTCAGCTGCTTTTTGTCCCATTAAAAAACCGGGTTGTTTTACTGTGCTGATGGAAGGGGTAGTTACTTCAGAAAAAGGTTCGTTACTAAACCCCATAACCAGAATATCGTCGGGTATTTTTATCCCCAGTTCCTTAAGATAAATAATGGCACTTAATGCAGTGGTATCGTTGGCGCAAAAAATAGCGTCAATTTTTTCGTTTTTCTCCATCAGTTTTCTGATTGCGGCAACGCCGTCATCTTTCCTCAGGCTGTTGTGAATGATAAGCGATTTTTTTGTTTTTAATCCGGCCTCCTGCATGGCCTTCAAAAAACCCTTTCTCCGGTGATCATAAATTTTCAGGTTTACAGGCCCTCCAATGTGTGCTATTCTTTTCGCTCCCTGCTCAATTAAATGTTTTGTAACGCGGTAGGCTCCTCCAAAATCGTCCACAACAATTTTATGGGCGTCGATTTCGTCCACAACACGGTCAAAAAAAACCAGCGGGATATTTTTTTCAGGGAAAAGTTTCAGGTGTTCAAACGATTTTGTCTCCATGCCAATTGAAACAATTACTCCGTCCACACGGTTGTTGAACATTGTTTTTGCAATTTTGGTTTCCTTGATAAAATTATCATTCGATTGTGAAATGGAAACCGTATATCCCTGGTTGTAGGCAATATCTTCAATACCACTAATAACCGACGAAAAAAAGTGGCGGTTAATCAGCGGTACAATAACTCCAATATTGTAGGTTCGTTTGGTGCGAAAACTGGCAGCAAGTGTATTGGGCCGGTACCCCATTTCCCCGGCAACTTTTTTTATCTTTTTTCGGGTAGCTTCACTAATCAGCGGATTATCATTTAACGCTCTTGAAACAGTAGATGCCGAAATGTTAAGATACTTGGCAATATCATGAATTGTGGTTTCTGCCTGTTTAGCCATCATAGTTTATTTGCCTTCAAATGTAGCAATTTTTTTTAAAATTATGCAATCGATTGCATTTTCGAATTAAGTTTTTTACTTTTGTTCCATATTATTTCATTGGAATATCAATTGTAAAAAAATAGCAAATGGCAACCATTTATGAAGAAAGATTCAATTATCATCCTGAAGATTTTAAAAAGTACGATACAACAAGAATCAGGAAAGAATTTTTGGTAGAAAAACTTATGGACCCGGATAACATCCGGCTTGTTTACTCAGGAATAGAGCGTTACATTGTTGGAGGAGCCGTGCCGGTGGAAAATGAATTGGTGCTGGAAACGATAGATCCGTTAAAAGCTGATTATTTTTGCGAGAGACGCGAAGTAGGCGTGATCAATGTTGCCGGCCCCGGAACTGTAACTGTGGATGGAACAGAATACAAAATGAATTTTAAAGATGCCATTTACATTGGGAAAGGCAGCAAAGAGGTCATTTTTAAGTCAGATGACAAAAGCAATCCGGCCCATTTCTACATCAATTCTGCCCCGGCCCATAAAGAATATCCGGTAAAACATGTTACCATGGCCGAAGCCAATGTGCTGCACATGGGGGCGCTTGAAACATCCAACGAAAGAGACATCAACCAGCTTCTTATCAATGGGGTGGTGGAAACCTGCCAGTTGCAAATGGGAATGACCGAGCTAAAACCCGGATGTGTATGGAATACCATGCCTCCGCACATGCACAGCAGAAGAAATGAGGTGTATTTTTATTTCAATGTTCCCGACGGACAGGCAGTTTGCCATTTTATGGGGCAACCCAACGAAACAAGGCATATTTGGATGCAAAACGAACAGGCCGTAATTTCACCCAGCTGGTCCATTCATTCCGCTGCCGGAACCGGCAACTATATTTTTATATGGGGAATGGCCGGCGAAAATCTCGATTATACCGATATGGACAGCATTATGATTAAAGACTTGAAATAAAACATTTTTTGCAACACGCATTCAATTAAATAATATGATTCAGGAATTATTCGATTTAACAGGCAAAGTGGCACTCATTACAGGGGGTACCCACGGAATTGGAATGGCCATTGGCAAAGTACTTGGGAAAGCCGGTGCTAAAATATGTGTAAATGATATTTCGGATGAAAAACTGGAAAGTTGCAAAGTTGAATATGCAACAGCCGGAATCGATGTTTACACCTTAAAATTTAATGTAACCGATGAGGCGGATGTTGACCGGGGAATTTTGGAAATTGAGGCTGAAGTTGGCGACATTGACATACTGGTAAACAACGCCGGTATTATTAAAAGAATCCCTATTCTGGATATGGATATTTCTGATTACAAACAGGTAATTGATGTTGATTTGGTGGCTCCTTTAATCGTTTCAAAAAGGGTTGCGCCCAAAATGATTGCAAAACGAGAAGGAAAAATCATCAATATGTGCTCAATGATGAGTGTGTACGGAAGAAACTCGGTTTCTGCCTACGCCTCGGCAAAGGGAGGCTTAAAACTTCTTACGGCAAACATGACCTGCGAATGGGCCAAATACAATATCCAGATCAACGGTATCGGACCGGGATACATTGCCACTGCGCAAACTGCACCGATTCGTGAAGGCAATCATCCGTTTAACGATTTGGTAATGACCCGCACTCCTGCAGGCCGCTGGGGAGAACCCGAAGATGTGGGAAATGCAGCCCTGTTTCTCGCTTCCAAAGCCAGCAATTTTGTAAACGGACATGTACTTTACGTCGATGGCGGTATTCTGGCCAACTTTGGTTATGTAAAAGGCGAAAACGAAATACCTGAATAAAATGAAAAAAAATCTGTTGTTTTTTTTGTTAACCACAATTCTTTTTTCCTGTAATACGCAACCGGTAGTTACTTTTACAAATCCGTTAAGTGTTGAGAGGACGGATGAAGTAGTGATTCTTACCAAAAATCAGCTCACTGAAAAAATTTCACTGGCTGAAAACCAGTGGCCTGTTTTTAAAGATGAAACTGGGAATTTAGTTCCCAGCCAGGTGGATGACTTGAACAACGACGGAAACTGGGATGAGGTGGCAGTTTTACTTCATTTTGAACCCAACGAAACCAGAGAACTTACCATTGAAGTGGTAACCAAAGATTCATACCCGGTGTTTGAAAAACGTACGAACCTGCGTTTGGGAATTATTCAGGAAGATGGTTCATACAAAGAAGTTGATTCTTACGAAGCCTTGCCCTGCTCCGACAGTTTTAAAATTATTGCCCAGGCCGAAAGTGTAAACTGGGAAAATGACAAAATAGCTTTCCGGAATTATTTTGACTGCCGGAATGTAAAAGATTTGTTTGGGAAACTGCAACCCGAACTGGTTATCGATAAAATTCATACCCCCGAATTACCCGGTTACCACGAGCTTGCCGACTGGGGGATGGATATTCTTCATTGCGGGAGTTCTCTTGGCTCCGGTGGTCTGGCTTTAATGAGAAACGACTCGTTGTACCGCCTGGGGTCAACCATGGAATACACCTATCAAAAATTAACTGAAGGACCGGTACGTTCGGTTTTTGAACTCCGTTACAGAGGATGGGAGGTGGAGGGCGAAATGCTGGAAGCCGTTGAACACATTTCTGTTTATCCCGGAAAATACTGGTTTGAATCAGATGTTACGGTTACAGGTTGTACCCCGGGAGATCAAATTGTTACCGGAATCGTCACCAGCCAGCTAAAACGGGAACCTTTTGAGTTTAAACAGGACAATTTTCATTGCATCGGCACACACGATGTGCAATCGCTAAACAACGATGAACTGGGAATGGCAGTTATTGTGCCCGGAACTGAAGCAGGAAAAACCGGCCGCACTACAGATATTAATTTTTTTGAACTGGGCTATAAAACGGTGGTGGAAAAAAACTTCAGCAACATCATCTCCGAAACCTGCTATATCGGGCAAAACTGCAATGATGGTGTCCCTGCAAAACATTACTTTTTTGCTGTGTGGGGACTGGAACAAGACCAGTGGAAAACCGAAGAAGGATTTAAAACCTACCTGCGTGAGGAGATGAATAAACTTTCCAATCAAATCGTTATACAATAATTGTTACTTTGCTATTTTATTCACACCACTGCAATTGTATATTTGCGGTGGTTTTTTGCTGGCATCAAATTGCCTGGAAATCTGACACCCCTTCCTACTGTTAAAAACCATTGTACTTTAAACGTTTTTGGAGCAATTCCATCATGAAGTTCGACAGTAAAATTGTTTTTTTGAAAACATATTGTAAAACATAATTTTTTTTCTTGTTTTTTACGGGGTGGTCAAAGTCAGCACTTTTTTAAAAAATAGAATTCAAAATCTTCTGCAAAAACCAAGTAGATAATACTTTAAAATTTATTCTAACTTTTTTCCGTTTAAATAAGACATAATTTCAGGTACTTATTACAAGATATTTGCAGCATTACTTGTTTTTTAATTCATTTTAATCCACATCGCTTTTGTTTTTATTCAAAAATGTTTAGTTTTGATTGCAACTAACTAAAAAAAACTAATTAAAATCACAAGCCTATGTCCTAATGTAAATACCCGTAAAATCAAATCTGCGGGAAAATTTAGCAAAATTAAGTTTTATTGTACTACCAATTACCTAATTTAGTAACATGTGTTCCTAAATTTGTTTTATGACTATGAATGCATCTGAAGGTCGATTCAGATGAAATACAATTTCTGTTCTATTTTAATCCAATAACTAACCTGTAAAATTGAATTGCCTATGGCAAAATCCTTAATCTGTATTAAGTAAAGGAATTTTATTCCTTTCCCCATTCCTGCCAAATTTATTTTTATAAACAAAACTAAAAAATCTATGAAAAAAAATCGTTTTAAAGGTTTTCTGGCCTTTTTATTAATTGCCATAATAATGGCTTTTACACTCGATTCTTCGGCACAGCAGAAGCAAATCTCAGGGTCAATTTCAGATCCTGACGGGGCGCCTGTGCCTGGAGTAACAGTTATAGTAAAATCTACAACTGTTGGAACAGTTTCAGGACCTGACGGAAAGTTTGAGTTGGCTGTACCTGCTGATGCCGCCACCCTTGTGTTCTCATACATTGGTATGGTTACACAGGAAATTCAAATTGGTAACCAAACTATCTTTAATGTAACCATGCAGCCTGATGTTATCGGGTTGGAAGAGGTAGTAGCAGTTGGTTATGCAACCCGGAAAGCAGGGGAATTAACCGGGGCCGTTTCCACGGTGCAGGCATCCGATATTGAAGAAATGGCGGTAAATGATGCATCAGAAGCTTTAAGGGCTGTTGCAGGTGTAACCGTTTTGGAATCAAATACACCTGGTGAAGGGGCAACCATTCGTGTGCGTGGTTTAGGTACCATTAACGATAACAACCCCCTTTGGGTGGTTGACGGTGTTCCCGGAGGAAGTGTTACTCCAAATAATATTGAGTCGATAACCATTTTGAAAGATGCTGCTGCTCAGGCTATTTATGGTGCACGCGCGGCAAACGGTGTTGTTCTGGTTACTACAAAAGCCGGACGTAAAAATCAAAAGGCTCAGGTGAACGTAACCGTTAAAAACGGGGTAACCCGGAACACAAATTACTACGACCTGTTAAACACGCAGGAATACGGCGAAATGTTATGGTTGCAATTTGCCAACGACGGTATTGCCCCAACCCACCCGTTGTATGGAAGCGGTTCTACTCCTGATATCCCGGAATATATCCGCCCGGCAAGAGCCACAAGTGTTGATTTAGCTTTGTATGACGATAAAATGATTCATGAAGATGGGGATGATACCTATTTAATCATGAAATCAAACCCCCAGGGAACAAGATGGTTGCAGGAAGCCGACCGGCCCGCGCAATACCAGGAATATACCGTTGACCTGAACGGAGGAAGCCAGGCCACATCCTACGCTTTCCAAATGGGTTATATGCTGGAAGAAGGGGTGTTGAAATGGACCGGTTATGATCGTTTTAATCTTCGTTCAAATATTACCACCAATCCTGTGGAATGGGTGGAAATTGGAGAAAGACTTGGTGTAACTTACAGCCAGGACTATGGACATCAGGGAAATAACTCGGAATCTTCCATTATTTCGTGGGCGTATCGTATGCCACCCATTGTTCCGGTTTACGACGTTGCGGGAAATTATGCAGGAACAAGGGCAGAAGGAACAGGTAACTCGCAAAACCCGATTTTCCTTCTCGATTCCAATAAAGATGACAAAACAAAACGGATGAATGTAAG
>JAFGDX010000390.1 GCA_016931875.1 Prolixibacteraceae bacterium | reverse complement strand
GTCGATGTGCCAAAACATTTGCAACTCCAATGCCAAAACCATCAAAACACTGAAATACAGCAAATTACAAAAACACCCCATCCATCAGACCGTACCAATACGAGACACTAATTCCAATTATTGGACACAGAATTATAATGGGACTAATCGATAAAATAAATCATTCCGGGACTAATATGTAATTTTATAATAAAAAAAGCAGGCATGCAAAACACACCTGCTTTTCCATTCAGTTTACAAACATCAAAACTTATTCAAGAAACTCAGCAACAGTTTTTCTGAGCTCTTCACCCCGTTTATTCTTTGCAATTATTATCCCGTTTTTATCTACCAGCAAACTGGAAGGAATGGAATTTACTGCATACAACTGAGCGGCCGCATTTTGCCAGTAAGACAAATCGGAAACATGGGTCCACGTTAAATTATCGTCTTCAATGGCATTTACCCAATCGTCTTTTGTTCTGTCGAGTGACACTCCAAAAACACTAAACCCTTTGTCTTTATATGCATTATAAACCGAAACAACATTGGGATTTTCAGCGCGGCACGGACCACACCAGGCTGCCCAAAAATCAAGCAGAGTCAACTCATTTTGCGAATAAATATCAGAAAAACGCACGGGGTTTCCGTCCGGATCATTCTGCGTAAAGTTGGGTGCTACCTGCCCTACTGCAACGGTTTTCAGTTTTTCAATACGCGTTTTAATGGCTATAATACCCGGCACTGAGTCTAACTTCGGATCCAAGGCACTCACCATTTCATCCAGCTCCTCCACTTCTTTTGAATACTGAACATTGGAAATAAAATAAGGAGTTACATACGATGCCGGATTGTTTTTGATAAAATCTTCCTGCAACTGATTTGCATTTTCATAAATTGCATTTACCTGATCCATAAGCTCTTCTGCTTTGGCCGTATCGCGCTGCATAATTGCCTCGCGCGACTGCTGATACAAAGCCATATATTCTTCGGAAAGTTGATTTATCTGGTTGTCAATCTCCTTGTATTCATCGTGTGTTGCAGAACCGGTTACCTGCACCTGATTTAAGGAATCAACTGTTCCGGTAACTGCCATTTTTGAATTTTCAACAAAAATCAGCATTTTATTCCGTTGTCCGGAAAACGACAGGTAATAATCGCCGGGCATATTCACTTCTCCTTTCAAAACAGCCACTCCATCCACAATATCTGCTGTATCCACAGCTATCCACTTATCAATCCCGCGCTGCTCCAAAATCACTTTTCCTTCCGATCCCTTAACATCTACTTTTATTTCAAAACCTTTTTGCCGGGAACAGGCAAACAGTGCTACCCCCAACATTACAATCAAAATCTTTTTCATAACATATATATTTTGCAATTTTTAATTCAACTTTAAAAGAAAAGTATATTTATCTATTTTTCAAACAACGAAAATATAACTTAAAAGCCATTTAATTTTAATAATTATTATTTTTTGATGATTTTTACAGAATATAGCTTCCTATTCATCAGCAACATAAAAAATGGATACAAAAACAAACATTTTAATAGTGAACAGTGCCGAGCCCGGTATTCGCGATTTTACAGAACCGCTGGAAAAAATTGTACAAGAAGAAGGATTAAACCCTGAAACCATTGAATACAAAAATTGCATCGGTTTTGATTTTAGTACTGCAGATGGAGCTATTTTGTCGGGTTCGCCACAGGGAAATGATATTATCGAACATCATCTTCCTTATTTTAAATGGATGGCAGATTTCAGAAATCCTGTTTTGGGCATTTGCGCCGGTCATCATATTTCCGGTTTTATGAACGGTTCAAAAATTTTACGAAGCGAGGAGCCTGAGTCGGGTGACTTTTTTGTTACCCTCCTCAGAAAGGACAGGTTGTTTGAGGGATTGTCCAAAATGCTCAAAGTGAAACAAATGCACAACGACTCCATTACCCTGCCTGAAAACTTTGAATTACTGGCCACTTCAAAAACATGCACAAACCAACTGATGAAACACAAAACAAAACCCTGGTATGGCTGTCAGTTTCACCCGGAATACTACAACCACGACTTGATTAAAAATTTTTTGAAAATTTGCATAAAATAAAACCGCCCGGAAAATTCAGGCGGTTTTTCCAACGATAATTCTTCATCATTATTTTTTTATATCATCAAAAATAGCCCCTTTTGCATGCACAGTGTTTACAGCCCTGCCGGAGGGATCGGCGTTTCCCTGGAACGACACATCCCAGGCCAAGGCTTCGCCTGTGCTGCATGCAATGGAAGGAACCGACGGAACACAGGCGGCCGCCTGATCTGAAGGAAAATGTTCGCTGAAAATAGCCCGGTACATGTACTCTTCTTTGTTCATTGGCGTATTTACCGGAAAACGATATTTGGCATTCAGCATCATCTCGTCGGTCACCTGCTCGCTGGCAATTTTTTTCAAAGTATCAATCCAGCCATATCCCACTCCATCCGAAAACTGTTCTTTTTGCCTCCAGGCAACACTTTCGGGCAACATATCCTCAAAGGCTTTTCGTAAACACCACTTTTCAATCCTGCCATTTTTTGCCATTTTACTCTCCGGATTGAACCGCATGGCTACATCAATAAACTCTTTATCAAGGAAAGGCACACGTCCTTCAACACCCCATGCCGCCAGCGATTTATTGGCGCGCAAACAATCGTATAAATGCAAACGGCTTACTTTCCGAACACTTTCCTTATGAAATTCCTCTGCGTTTGGCGCTTTATGAAAATACAAATAACCACCAAAAATTTCATCGGCACCTTCACCGGTGAGAACCATTTTTATCCCCATTGATTTGATCACACGGGCCAGCATATACATTGGTGTTGAGGCACGGACGGTAGTAACATCATACGTTTCGATATGGTAAATAACATCGCGGATGGCATCCAGCCCCTCCTGAATGGTGTAGTGAATTTCATGATGAACCGTACCAATATGTTTGGCCACTTTTCTTGCCGCTTCCAAATCGGGAGATCCTTCCAGACCTATAACAAATGAATGCAATTGAGGCCACCATGCATCCACCTGATCACCCGATTCCACTCTTTTGGCCGAATATTTTTTTGCCAGCGCCGAAGTTATGGAAGAATCAAGGCCTCCCGACAAAAGAACACCATACGGAACATCAGACATTAGCTGGCGGTGAACAGCATCCTCCAGTGCCCTGGCAAGTTCACCTATTTCAGCCGGGTTATCTTTTACATTTTCAAATTCGTCCCATTCACGGCTGTACCAGCGTTTTAACTCACCGTCTTTACTGTACAGATAGTGCGCCGGCGGAAACTCCTGAATTTTTGTACAAACTCCTTCCAGTGCTTTCAATTCAGACCCCACATAAAAATTACCGAACTTATCCCATCCCATATACAACGGAATAATACCAACATGATCGCGGGCAATAAGATATGCATCCTCTTCCTCATCGTACAGGGCAAAAGCAAAAATCCCGTTCATCTCATCAAGAAACTTTTCCTTTTTGTCGCGGTACAAGGCAAGAATCACTTCACAGTCGGAGCCGGTAAGAAATTCGTACTTCCCGTCATATTGGTTACGAATCTCCCGGTGATTGTATATTTCACCATTGACACCCAAAATCAATTTCCTGTCTTTGCTGTATAAAGGTTGCCCTCCCGACTCAGGGTCAACAATGGAAAGTCGCTCATGCGCAATAATCGCCTTTTCGCCACAATAAATCCCCGACCAGTCTGGTCCGCGGTGACGAAGCTTTTTTGACATTTCCAATACCGTTGGCCTCAAAACCTGAGAATCAGTTTTTAAATCGAATGCTCCGATAATTCCACACATATCATATATAGTTTTACTTTATAATTTATTTTCTTGCCAAAAATAATCACTTTGACAATAATACAAAATATTTATTGACATTTTTCTATAAATTTTAATATCAATAATACAAATTAAAACATTATTCGTTCTTTTTAGTCTTTTTGTAAAATGATATAATTTTACTGGTACCCCCTGAAATTTTTATCCCTCCTTAAATAAAAACGCGTTAATTTCAAACAGCCCCCTGTTTTATATGGACCAAAATATTCTTCAGCATACTATATTATACACCCCCTGCATAATTTGGGTTATATAATAAATAACGGAGCAATTAAAAGTTGCCTTCCATTTTTTATTATGAATCTGAATAACGAATAATAATTTTAACCCGGTTGGGCAATGGAAACAGTTCGCCGTGAATAATGCCCCATTTTCAGCATGACACAAATTACACACAGGTTAACTGCTTTAGTTTTATGAAAAGGATTTTATGAAACCATTTGATTTTTTGCGGATTATTTCATACCATGTAATACCAGTCCCTTTAAAAACGGACGAATGAAAAATAACCCTGCTATTTTTTTTGCTGAAGAAAATGGGTGCCTTTAAAAACGAAGGATTTATTTCACCTGGCTTTCAGATTCATTATTTCTTCGCCAAACTGAATGGTTTCGTTTATCACCTGTTCCACATTCCCTGAAGTTAATTCACAGGCAATCACGTGGTCGCCGGCATCGGGAAAGGCAACTTTCATTTTTCGCTCGGGAGAGGTCCCCAGTTGATCAAACATTTTAAGCATTGCGTCAACTTTTACCGTTTCATCCTGGTTTTCCTCATCTTTATAATAATACCCCAGAAAAACCGGGGCTGTAACATTTTTATAGGTTTCTTTTTTCATGGTAGCCTCCACCAGTTGCTGCAAATAAACCGTAGCTTCCATCCGGTAGCGGCAATTCCAGTACCGGCATTCTTTCGCATCCGGGTCGTCGTTGGTTACCCTGTATTTTCCACCGTTTGCTTTTCGTCCAATCTGCACTCCCCATGGTTTTGAAAGCAGAAAAGCGGCATTGTTGTTTATTCTGATATTTGGTGAATAAAGTACCAAACCTTCTACATATTCCGGAAAATCGGCCGCCAGTTTTAACGCCAGTGTGCCACCGGTTGATGTACTCATTATAATTACTTTCTTTCCGATACTGCGGGCAACCATCAAGGCATTTTTTGCCGATTCCCAAAGCCGGTCGGGAGTCATATCAATCAATGGCTCTTCGGTTTCGAGGCCGTGAGAAGCCAGACGGGGAATATACAGGTTGAACCCAAAATAACGCGCAAAATTTACATGTGCCGGATACCCTTCGTACCACGAAGCAGAAAAACCGTGAAGATACAAAACGGCAAATTCGGTTCTTTCGTGAACAGAATCCCGGGCCCAGAATATCCTTGACTCATTATCAGGTTTTAGCGATAAGCCTTCATCATTTTTATGAATATACTCTTCGATATTTGATAAACTTGCCGACGAAGAGGGTAGATTTTTGTTCAGCTCCGGTTTTGGTGGTCTGGGCCCCAACAGGTAAGCCACCGCCAGCAACAACAACGCAATTCCGAGAAAACGTTTAATTCGTTTCATACACCTTCAATTTTTGCGATGAAATTACAATTAAAAATACCGTGTACAAATATTTCCCGGCAATTTTAAGGAGCTAAAAATTCAACGTTAACTGAACGGGTTTTGAAATTTCCCCGCCAGCAAAATTGGAAAGGGTTAGCCCCAGCAAACGAATGCCTTTTTCAAAACCGGGGCGGGCGTTCAACAGCCGGCGGCTTTCGGTAATCAGTTGTTCTTTGGAAGTGTAATGTTCATGAAGAGTGCTGCTCCGGGTATGTTGCTCAAAATCGGCGTACTTGTATTTCAGCGTGAGGGTTTTGGCTTTTACATTGGCACGTTCTGCCCGTTTCCACAAAATATCGGCTATTTTAAGCATTTCGTTTTCCAGCTCCTGATTCTGAAACAAATCGGCAGAAAATGTTTGCTCCGCCCCAACTGATTTTCGTTCTCTTGAAGGCTGAACTTCGCGGTGGTCCTCGCCCCGGCAAATTTCGTAATAGTAATTACCGGCTTTCCCAAACAAACGCACCAGTTCCAGTCGTTCAATTTTTTTTAGGTCGCTGCCAAACCACACACCCATTTTGTTTAATTTTTCGGCCGTCACTTTCCCGATGCCAAAAAATTTGCGTACTTCCAGTTGGTCGATAAATTTCTGTGCCTCTTCAGGGGTTACAACAAAAAGTCCGTTGGGTTTATTGACATCGGAGGCTACTTTGGCAAGAAACTTATTGTACGATACTCCGGCCGAGGCAGTAAGTTGTGTTTCCTCCAAAATTCGTTTTTTTATTTCGCGTGCAATGAGTGTTGCCGATGGTTTTCCCTTTTTTGCGTAGGTAACATCCAGGTAGGCTTCATCGAGCGACAGCGGTTCAACCAAATCAGTATATTCAAAAAAAATCTCCCTGATGCGGTTGGAAACCTCCTTATAACGCGAAAACCGGGGTTTTACAAAAATTAAGCCGGGGCATTTTCTTTTGGCCACTTTTGACGACAAGGCCGATCGCACGCCAAATTTTCGTGCTTCGTAGCTGGCTGCGGCAACTACTCCCCGCTCTCCGGAACCGCCAACCGCAACAGGTTTTCCCTGTAACTCCGGGTTGTCGCGCTGTTCAACTGATGCGTAAAATGCATCCATATCAACATGGATTATTTTCCGGACGAAATCCATATTTCCTTGTTTTATTTCACCGGATATTCTGAATATTTTTTTGAACTCTCTACGGATGTTTCTTTTGCAACCGGCTCAGCATCTTCCTGTTTCTTGCCTTTCCCGCTGGCAATTAAGGTTGACGCCATAATAATGCTGGTACCAATTATCACCACAAACAATACCCCGCTTTCAAAACCTTCGGTTTTTAACGATTCGGGAATGGCAAAAAACAACAGTACCGAAATTAACCCGCGCGGAGCAATAAAAGTTTGCGGCATGGTATCTCTGTTTTCAATAATATAAAAAAGCCCAAACCTGAGAACATAAGTCACCACAAGGAAAATCAGACTGAGCAGCCACACATGAGGGTTGAGGAGTGAATTCAGCGGTAAAGTCATTCCAAAAACCACAAAAAAGAAGGTTCTCACCACAAACGATGTTTCAATCGTTATCATGTTAAACTGGTGGTAAACAGCATTGATACGTTCATCGTCGAGCCATTTTTCCAGTTTTTCAATCAACAGTACTTTATGATTGCGCAGAAGCAGCCCAAACATAAGGATGATGATTAGCGAAGAGAGGTGCAGCAATTTTCCTACTGAATAGAGTAAAATCAGCACCGCCAGAAACAGAAAAAATTTGGCCTGTCCCTTGATTTTCTGAATGATATACAGTAAAACATAACTTAGTGCCACCGAAATTACGATGGTTAAAAAGATGTTGCTCCCAATGGCAAAACTAAGTTGACGCATCCCTTCAACATGAATATTTTCTACAATCATGTAAAAAACCATAATCCCCAGGATATCGGAAAATGTGCTTTCGTAAATCAAAAATTCCTTTTTATAATCATTCAGATGGGCGACACTGGGAATAATAATGGCGCTGCTCATAATAGAAAGCGGAATGGCATACACCATGGCCTGTAAAAAATCAATGTTCGGAATAAAAATTTTGATAAAAAAAGAAATCACCAGTGAAGTTAAGGCCAGTGAAAAGGATGCAATGGTGAATGATTTCCAGATAATCGGCCATTTTTCACGTTTTATTTCAAGATCAAGGGCTGCTTCGAGTACAATCATTATCAATCCCACGATTCCAAGGATTTCAAGGGTGTTGAAATAATCGGGTTCGATGTTAAAATACAACAACAGTTGCTGCAGGCCAAAACCGAGAATAATCAGCACCAAAACACTGGGAATATTGGTTCGGCGGGCCAGCATATTGTTAAAAAATGAAATGATAATAATTACACAAAGACCTATCAGGAAAAGATGCGCATTCATAGTACTCCTTTTTCTTTAGTTTACAAAAAGACGGCAATATGCAAAATTTAAAAACAATAAAGCCGCTCCGCAAAGGTAATGGCTCTGATAGTATTTTAAAAACCAATTTAACCAGCCGGGCCAACATCAACGCAACCAAACTGTTAGCAAACCATTACCGGGTATTTTCAACAAAAATATTGTTTTCTGCAGAGAAACGGAAATGTGGCCACCTGTTACCCGTTCATTTTAAAGATGCGTTCCATCAGTTGCCATTTTTCATCGGCGGTAGCTGTTTCGCTTGTTTTCTGAAACTGCGAAACATAGGCTTCCCACTCCGCCTGGCGGGGTTTTGTTGCCAGCGTGGCCATGGCTTTATCGTGGTCAAAATCTGCCACGGTGTCCATAATCATAAAAAGCCGGGTGTCGTGAATATAAATTTCCATATCCATAATTCCCACCTCTTTCATTCCCTGCGTGATTTCGGGCCAGACAGCCCCCGGGGCATGCACTTGTTTATATGCTTCAATCAGCGTTGCATCATCTTCCAGTTGCAGCGTTTTACAAAAGCGTTTGTATGTATTTTCTTTCATTATTCAAACGATAATTTTGGATGAACTTTTAAAGTACGGTAACCATAGATTGCGATGACCACAAAACAGATAAACGGAAGAATAAATGAAAAATTTACTTCTGAAATAAAACCAAATATTTGCAAATCGCTAAATCCGGTTCCTCCCGCATCAATTATTTTTGCCTGCAGCGGTGGCATTAAGGCGCCGCCCACAATGGCCATTACCAAACCCGCCGCCCCCAGCGTGGAGTCATCACCCAGTCCTTCGAGTGCAATTCCATAAATGGTGGGAAACATCAGCGACATAAATGCCGAAGTTGCTACCAGCATGTACAAACCACCCATTCCTTCAATTAAAATTACTCCGGTAGTGGTAATCATTCCGCCAACGGCAAATACCGTCAGCAACAAGCGCGAATTTAAATATTTCATCAGCATGGTACTGATAAAGCGGCTGGAAATAAAAATGGCCATAGCCACAATGTTGTAGTTTTGTGCCTGTGCTTTTGGTATTCCAAGGTTGTCGGCATACTGAATAATAAAGGTCCAGCACATAATTTGTGCACCTACGTAAAACACCTGCGCAATAACACCTTCGCGGTATTTCAAATTCTTCACAAGGCGTTTAAACGAATCTTTGGCGTGAATACTATGATCGGCTTTTGCTCTTTTGGGCATTTTAGCCAAGGCAATCACTACCAGCATGGCAATCACAAAAAAACCGAGCATTACATAGGGATCGCGAATAACTGCCAGGTCGTGTGTGCGGATGGCTGCTTTTTCCGAAGCGCTCAGCGTGTCAAAAATCAGGTTGCCGGCAGCATCTCTTTTATCCGAATCCAGCGATGACAAAATAACTTTTGATGCGACAAACATTCCGAGAATGGAGCCCATGGGATTAAACGACTGCGCCAGGTTTAAACGGCGTGTGGCGGTTTCTTCCGAGCCCATGGAAAGGATATACGGATTGGCCGTGGTTTCCAGAAACGCAAGCCCGAATGTTAAAATGTAGAGCGACAGCAAAAAGAATTCAAAAATTTCGTACTGCGCTGCGGGGAAAAACAAAAGGGCACCAATGGCATACAAAGCCAGCCCCACCAGAATACCGGTTTTGTAGCTGTAACGTTTGATGATGAGCGCTGCCGGGATGGCCATGGTTGCATAGCCGCCATAAAAGGCAAACTGCACCATGGCAGCACGGGCATTCGAAATTTCCATCACCGTTTTAAAGGCTGCCACCATCGGGTTGGTAATATCGTTGGCAAAACCCCACATGGCAAACAAACTGGTAATCAAAACAAAGGGAACAAGCAGTTTTTTTTCAACCACTATTTTTTTTGGATCTTTCATGTACCGGACTCAGTTTAGGTTTATTATTCAATTTCAGCTAAAGATATTGATCTTTTTTTTCTGCTTTTAACTGCTCCACAATTTTTTTTATGTCTTCGGTTTTATCGCGCCGGCAAACCAGTATTGTGTCTCCGTCTTTCACCACCACCACCTCATCGAGGCCAACCACAGCAACCAGTCCGCTGTCGGAATACACATACGAATTTTGGGTGTCGAGCAAAATGGCTTCACCCGAACCGGCATTTCCGTTTTCGTCTTTTGGATGGGTAAGATAGACCGATTCCCAGCTGCCAAGGTCGTTCCAGTCGAAGTTTCCTTCCACCAGGTAAATATTTTGGGCATGTTCCATAATTCCGTAATCAACCGAAATTCCCTGAACAGCACGATAAATAGTATCGAGAGTGGCTTCGAAGGAAGGCTGCCCGATTTCGGCCTGAATTTTTCGCAAATCAGCATACAACCCTGGTGCAAATTGTTTTACTGCATCCAGAAAAACCGAAACCTTAAAAATAAACAACCCGCTGTTCCAGAAAAAGCCTCCCTGCTCAAGATATTCTGAAGCCGTTTTTTCATCGGGTTTTTCCACAAAACGCTCTACTTTAAACTGTCTGATTGTTTCTCCGGCTGAAATTTCACCGGCTGTTTTGATATAGCCATAACCGGTTGCGGGGTATGTGGGCGTAATCCCAATGGTAACAATTCCATTCTTTTCATCGGCAATTTTTGCAGCCGTAAGCACGGTATTTTTAAATAATTCTTCGTTGGTGATTAAATGGTCGGAAGGCGAAACCACCATAATTCCCTCCGGATTGTCAATTTCGGCAAACATGGCTGCCAGCCCGATGCACGGCAATGTGTTTTTGCCCACCGGTTCGTAAATCAGGTTTTGTTTGGGCAACATTGGCGTTTGTTCTTCCAGCACCGTTGCCTGCGATTTTCCTGAGACAATATAAATATCCTCGTACTTTGTAAAGGTTGAGAATCGTTTTATGGTTGACTGCAAAAGGGAATCATCTCCAATAATATTTAAATACTGCTTTGGTTTTGCTGTTTTACTACGTGGCCAGAAACGCGTTCCTGAGCCTCCGGCCATAATCAGGCAATACAATTTTTCCATGTTTGATGCTCTTTTTTTGTTGAAGGTTAAAAATACGGCATTTATTCAGAAAATAAAGAATGAAATAATTTTAAATGGAATTCAAAAATTAATCCTTTCGTAAACCAATACCTGTTCATCTGTTTTTAGATAGCAAAGTTTTCCACTGTCTGCAATGTTGGAAAGTATCAAAAAAACATGAAGGTTTTGCCGATACCTTGCTGCACGTTGCAGGAGACTTTTGTTTGCGTGCAACAATTTTGTTGCAACCTGCACAGCCACCGCGACCCGATTTGCACCCATGTTTCAATAACCGGAAATTGCGCTGCGGGCATCCCTTTGTAAAAAATGGCCCTTTCCTGCTACAACCCGGTTAACGTTACCGGTCCCTCCAGCCCGGCATCCCTGATTTCCCAGCCCGATGCGTCAAAAGGCATATAATCGATATTGACCAGATTAATATCATAAAATTTGCGCCACTCAATCCCACGAATATCCAAATCGCGAATACGGTTGGCAGCTATGTTGGTTACTTCCACCTCGAGTTGATTTTTACCGGGTTGCAGGTTGTTTACTTTTACTTTAAACGAAGGCCCCAGCAATGTTCCGTAGTTTTTGCCGTTGAGTTTTACGCGGGCACAATCTTTTACCCCGCCCAGATCCAGAACACCCGAACTGTTTGCATTTTGCGGTTCAAATTCAATTTTATATCTGGCGGTGCCTGCAAAACGACGGGTTTCCTGGTCGCCCGTTTTTGTCCACCACTCCAATTCATTTGTGCTTATATTTCCCGGAAAAACAGGGCCTCCTTCAATAAACTCAATTTTCCACAGTCCTTTTATTTCTTCCGTTTTGCTTTGCGAATTTGTATAAACAAACTCCGGTGCGTCCACATTTCCCGCGGCACATTTTATAAACACCGTCGCCTCGGGTTCAAGCTGAATCCTTACAGCGCCGCTTTTTTGGGCAGCCGTAGAAATCTCCCCGTTCACCGGATTCAAAAAAACATAGGTTTTTGCATGGGCATTTAAATCCACCCAGGAATCCACGGGTTGCAGCCCGCAGTTAAAAATCATGTACCAGTTCTCTCCGTCTTTTTTCATTTTCAGGAAATGGAAGCCGTTTTCTGCGAGGGAAGATTCCGAATTGATACCGTTTGTTTTAAGCAACTCAACTGGCTCTCCCACATTTTCACCGGCGGATATTTTTGATTTCAACTGGTTTAGTTTCTCTTCGCGTTCAGCCAGCTCACTCATTCCCGGAACACTTTCGGGCAGTGTTTTATCAAAAATCACGGTTCCTCCTTCCGCAATAAAATCAACCAGTTTTTGCATGGTTGCCAGGGGAATGTAGGTAGTCTCCGGAACAACAATGGCTTTATATCCAGCGCCTCCTGAGGTTTTTATTTCACCTTCCTGCAACCGGCAATTCAACAATTGTTTATCAGAAATATAATCGAAAGTATAACCGGTATTCATCAGGTTTTCGGAAAGCGGGGAAATGGGGTGATTTTTAAACCAGCCCGCATCTTTATTCACTCCCAGATGATTAAACAGGCGTCCTTCTTCAGCAGCCACATCGTAATACGGCCAGTAAATTAACAGGTCGCTCACAGGTTGGGCGCTTTGCAAAACCGACTGACTACGCCCAATGTATGCAAACAGTGCCGGAAGTTCGCGCCACAGCGGATTCCGGTTGTTTAGCTGTGTGGAAGCATAAAAAAGCCAGCCCGGCCATTCGGCATCTGCAGGAGAATAGCAGGTACCGTGAAAAAACATGTGGTTGATTCCGGCCAGGAAAAAGCGGTTGGTTGCCCGCACCATGTCGGAGGTTGTTACGGTCCAGTGCTCATCGAGCCAAGTGTAACTTTCGGAAGAAACCAGCTTCTGCCCGGTTACATGTGCTGCCGATGAGGCATATTTGTTTACAAAAACATCTACAGTTCCGGGTTCCACAGTTCTGAAAATTTCGGTTTCGGGAATATCGCAGGCGGCATACAAATCCAGAATATTTCCGGGAGAGCCGTGCGCCTGGTTGCGGTTTAAACTTTTATGATCATTGGCCCAGTCGGTCATGGGTTGGATGAATGACTCCAAAACCAAATCGGCCAGGGTTTCGCGGTAGTCCGATTTTACACGTGCCACGGTTTCGGGGTCGTCATCATCGCCGGCTAAAACATGTAAATATTCAGCCAAATCGTATCCTCTTCTTTTTTTAAACTCTTCGGTAAAATGGGTGGTGAAATCGCCGGTATATTCAAACGAATCGTGAAAAAAACAGCGGATCAACCCTTCATCAACACCCAGTCGTTTCCAGAATTCATCGAGATACCAGTTGGTAATTTCCTTGTTAAAGGTATCAAT
>JAFGDX010000389.1 GCA_016931875.1 Prolixibacteraceae bacterium | reverse complement strand
TTCGGCATGTACTTTTGTTTTTCGTTCCATATTATTTTTATTTGTTTGATTGGTAATTTTTCATGATGGATTCCAGTTTGTTAAACCGGTCGTCCCAATATTTCCGGAAGGGTTCAATAAAATCGGCAATTTCTTTTATTTTTTGCGGATTTAAGTGATAGTGGATTTCCCTGCCATTTTGCTCCTGTTCGAGCAATTCGCATTCAGTAAGTATTTGCAGGTGCTTTGATACTGTGGGCCTTGCAGTATCAAAGTTTGATGCAATGGCGCCGGCGGTCATGGATTGTGAAGCCGTTAAAAGAAGAAGGATAGCCCTTCTTGTGGGATCGGCGATGGCCTGAAAAACATCTCGTCTTAAATTCATTGTGTAGTTATTTGACTACAAATATATATGTAGTCATTTAACTACGCAAATTTTTTAGCAACTTTTTTGTATCCCGCAAAAATTGCTTCCTCACAGTTCCGGTATTTACAATTGATATGACATTAGTCCTCAATTGCTTCAATGCCAAGTTGCTTCAGCCGTTCCAGATGATCTTTCATGGCCTTGAGTTGTTCAGGAGTGTGTCCCTGCCAATCAGTAACCTCGCCCACTACCCGAAGCGGGCTTCTGGAACGGTATGATTTTGTTGGGTTTCCGGGGAATTTTTTGTCTGTCAGGTTGGGGTCATCCTCAATCGGGCCTGTCGGTTCTACAATATAAATTCTGCCAGGGCCTTTGCCAATGGCCAGTTCTGCGCCCCAAACCGCTGCATCCATTGTTGCGGTCAGATACACATAGGATGCTTTTTTTTGCTTGCCGTAGTTTGAATTAAAGCCGGGCTGAATCAGGTCACCCATTTTCAAACCGGCCCTGGTGCCATGGTAGAATGTTTCCTCGCTCCGATTGTTCGCTGGCTTTGTTAACTTTTTCATATTCTGGGTTATTTTTATTGTGTTATAAGGTTCTGATTATTTGTTTTGTTCATTTGGCAGTCATTGAAAGTTGTTTTACTAAGGAACATTTGTATGTGTTTTTGCCAGCCTCCGGAAGGCTAAATTTCGGCAACACGAATTTTTTGGAAATTTTGTTGAACTGAGGTTTTATTTTATTCGTTTAAAAATTTGCTGTATATTTTTTTGCTTTTTATGAAATAAACTCCTGTTTTCAGGTTTTTTTATATTTCGAGGTATCTTTCTTTAAAGAAAGAACATACTTGTTTACAAATACTTTCAACTCAAATTTGAAAAAAATGTTTGGGCTGATTATGTTTTCATAGGTTCGCCGGACAGGTTTTTGTAACGCAACAGTCATTTGCCCGTTTCGGAGAATGGCTTACTCTGCTTTTTCAATATTTCGGGCCAGGCATTTCAGGAAGCGGGCCATCGGGGCGCCGTCAATTACATCGTGGTCGATTAAAACGGTCATGTTCAGAATTTCCCGTATTTTGATTTCGTTGTTTACCACCACCGGTTTTTGAGTTATTGCACCCACGCCAAACGAAACCGGATGAATGGATTTGTGGATAAACCAGCCGTTAAGTTTGGCCATCATTCCCAACGAGGTAACCACGGCATTTCCCATGTTTTTGTAGGCAATTTTTGGATTCTGCAATATAAATTTCCAAACTGCCAGCCGCAAAAAACGCGGCAAACGGACATACAACCGTTCGTATTTCTTTGAAGATTTGCCAAGTACAATATCGTTTTGTTCGGGCGAAAGGTTTTTAGCCGCCTCAATTTCGGCAGTAATTTCAACGGCACTTTTCCGGTTGGTTTTTTCAATCACCAGCGGGAGGGGTACTTTTTGCCCGTCGATTTCTTTTTCAACCAAAAGCGAAATATTAATGTCGGTAAATGTGATGAGTTTTTTCCGGTTGTACAAAAAAGCAGCGGCGGCCGGATGCTGTTCCAGCGCTCCGGCAATGGCTTTTATAAGCCAGGCGTTCATTGATATTTTCGCGCCGTCTTTTCGCCGTTCTTTCAGATGTTGCCGGGTATGGGTAACATCAAATTCCAGCAGGGCAATGGCATGGTGTTTTTTTAGCCCCATGGTAAATACATCGAAGGTGGCAATCCGGGAGGGTGGAATGTTGTGGTAGTGAAACTGTTGTGTCATATTCTGGTGAATTGAATGTAGCATCAGCGGCGGTTATTTATTTCTTTGCGCAATATGTGGTTTACCGAAACTTTGGCACCGCGCAGCAGGTATACGCTTGTGCCTGTTTCCCGCGCGTTGGGGTTGGTTATTTTTCCCATGAACAGTACTTCTTCAAAAAACTCCCTTTCGCGTTTTCTTGCCGGGTCATCGTCGTTTTTTCCCTGTACCAGAATAACATTCACAATTTCAAACTCATCCAGCGGGTACCAATCAATGTAATCTGCGTTCATGGAAAATGCTCCGGCGCCGGTTTCTTTTGAATAGTAGTTGATGGCCCCGGCCTGCCCGTAATTATCACAATGAACAATGGTTTGCTCTTTATTCTCAATCAATGTAAAGGCCGAATCTGCCAGGTGTGCCAGTTCTTTCCACCCCAGCATATCAGCATAATCCTGAGGCAGGTCGTGAATTTTACCGTCTTCCCAGCGGGTTGCACCAAATTTGTCAAACAACTCTTTTTTCTCCGGAATTTGTGCCGGTGAAAAAATGGGGAGCATAATTTGTGACACGGGAATAAAAATCAAAACCGGGAAAAGCACCACGGGGATACGTAAATATTTTGCCCATCCACGCGAAAGAAGTCTTTCAAAATAAACCGAACCAAAAGCAATAAAAACCGGGTACAATCCAATGGCGTAATAGGCTTTGGCCCTTAGCGCAGTAAAAACTATCATGGTAAAAACAAAGGCGAAGAAATATGCGATGTATTTTTTATGAGGCTGAAAGGTAAAAAACGATACAAAAGCCAGCACGATAACGGGAAGTGCTCCGGGGAAAAAGTAAAGCTGCTCCGTAAGAAAATTGCTGCGTTTTACATTTACCAGTTGTGTGGTGGCCAGTGTTTGCATGTGGTGTACCACGGGCAGCCCGTTTCTGAATTGCCAGATGAGGTTGGGCAAAATCAGCAGCAATGCCAGCAGTGCCGCCAGCCAGAGGTGTTTGTTTTTAAAAATTTCACGCTGCTGCGACAGTAAAAGGGCAGGAGCCAGCCCGAGCAGTAAAAATCCGATGTTGTATTTGTTCAGAAAACCAAGAGCAAAAACAGCAGCCGTAATGTACAACCACTGGTTTTTGCGGGTGTTGAAATATTTCAGCAGGGTGTAAAACAAAAGTGTCCAGCACAGAAAATCGAGTGAGTTGGGCTGGTACAAAATGTTGATTCGTATCAAAACCGAAAACAAGACGCTCACTGAAGCCAGCACCAAAGCAAACATTCCACCCTTTAATTCATCCACCGTTTTCCAAACCACCATAAGAGTGAGGGCGCCAAACAGAGCAGGGACAAATTTTATCCAAAACACGCTGTTTCCCAAAACCAGGACAACAAAGGAAATAAATCCGGTTACGGGTGGAACCGAAGTAAATCCCCACGCCAGATGTTTTCCAAGATCGAGGTGAAGAAACTCGTCTCGGTGAAGTTCATACGCTGGGTGAATGGCAAAATACTGGAGCACAAATTTAAGAAGGAGAAAACCCGTGAGTATCCAATGTTTATTTTTCATAAATAAGGAGTCGGTTGCCGTTTAACAAACAATTACGAAAAGTAATTTTTTTACTGATTCCCTGCAAAGGTTTTCGTTGTTTTCCCTGCTGCCGGCTTTAAACGGCCTTTTTCAGCCTGCAAAATTTTTGCTTTCACAGGTGGCGGAGTGGGAAGGCTTTATTCCTGATTTTCAACAGTGTACAAAGAACATCTTATTGGCAAGTTTAAAAAATAAACTCTGCAAATGCAGATTTCAGCTGTATTTTGTATTTTAATTATAACAGATTAAAGACCAAAAATGAACAATAAAAAAAGGGAACCTCGGCTCCCTTTTCTGTTTAATTGTCTGATTCTATGAAAAATCACGCTGTAATTTTTTATTCTGCATTTTCAACAACCTGGCCTGTTTTTTTAAACCATAACCGGTTTCCCACACTGTAATACTGATTCTGAATAGTAGGATTTTTGGATAAGTCTTCGGTAGTGTACGGGAAATACGGCACCAAAACATCGTCGCCGTTATTCCAGTTGGCCGGAGTAAAAACCTTTTGCTCATCCGTAGTTTTTAAAGCTTCCACCAGGCGTATTATTTCAGTAATATTACGCCCAACTTCCATCGGATAAAAATTTACCGAGCGAATAGTATTATTTGAGTCAATTACAAAAACTCCCCGGATATCACGGTTGGTGCTTACCGGTTTGTGGAGCATTCCATATGTTTCCGATGCCTCGGCTGAATGGTCATCAATAATCGGAAAATGAATCTTTTGGGGGCCCCTGTCCTTGTAATCCAGTTCTTCGATGTGTGCTTTCCAAAGATGATGAATTTTGATTTCATCGGTTGAGATAACGGCAACTTTTACATTGAGTGCTTCAAATTCGTCATGCAGGTAAGCCAGTTCCAAAAGTTCAGAGGTGCAAACCGGGGTAAAATCCTGTGGATGGCTAAACAGAATTTTCCAGCTGGAGCCAAAACTTTCCGGGAAAGTAATCTTTCCGTTTGTTGATTCTGCGGTGAATGAGGGAGCTTTTGATCCAATCAGAGGAATTCCTCCTTCTTTTGCGATTATACTACCTCCTATAAATGCAAACAGCACAAGTGTTAAGAATAATTTTTTCATAATTTATTGTTTTAGAATTTTTATTTACAGGCAATTTACGGCACTAAAATATCCACGTAAAGCCATAAAATTTCCTCCCAAAAAAGGCAGGGTTTTGTTGTGAACTACCTAAATCGGTTTTTTTGTCAATAATTGTCTATTTGTCAATTTGCAGGCCTGTTGGAATATGAAATCTGACAATTTGATATATTAACTGTATGTTTGTGTGTCATGTTTAAATTGATATAAAAAGGTATGTTAATACTTTTTAACATTTCGGGCATAAGAAATTAGAATTTTAAGGTCAAAAATTCTAAAATATAAAATAGCTTAAAAATTAGATACTTGCATTGATGAAAATTTCCGTATCTTGATGGAGATTCAAAAATGTACCGGGGTTTTTTTCAATGAAAATAGTTGTTAAGTTTATTTTTCTGATTTGTGTTGTTTTGCTTGCAAGTAGTAAGCTACCGGGGCAGGATGTAAAATTCCGTCAGATAGATATAAATGACGGATTATCGCAGAATGCAGTTTTTGCAATTTTGCAGGACAGTGAAGGCTTTATGTGGTTTGGAACAAAAGACGGCCTGAACAGGTATGACGGGTATAATTTTGTAATTCACCAGCACAATCTGTTTGATTCAACGACTATATCGGCCAATCAAATTAATACGATGCTTGAAGACAGGCAACGGAATATTTGGGTGGGAACGCTAAACGGAGGCCTCTGTTATTATCAGAAAGAGAAAGACATTTTTCTTCGTGTTAGGCTGAACCCGGGAAGTAAGAATGGAAGCAATGAACCCGAAATTATATCGCTGGCTCAAGATTCGCTCGGCAACATTTGGGCGGGAAGCAACGGAACAGGGCTATTCCGGATTTCTTTTACTCCTGATAACGATTCTGTAAACGCCATAAAACAATTTAAAAATGACCAGGGAACAAAAAATTCAATCAGCAGCAACACCATTGCCTCGCTTTTAGTCGATAGCCAGGGTGTCCTTTGGATCGGGACTTTAAATGGGCTCAACCGGTATAATGCCTCAAATCAGACATTCACCTTTTTTGAGGTGAACACCAAAAACCCGGCAGCTCCGCAAAGTTACGACCAAAAAATGGTGAGAAGCATTTATGAAAGCGCCGACAACACCTTCTGGTTGGGGACAATGAGCGGGCTCGTCAGTTTTGACAGAGAAACAGGCGAATATGAATCCTTTCCGCATCATTACGAGATTTTTCGATATGGCTGGGGAGTAATCAACCAAATTGCAGAAGATAACTCCGGGTTTCTATGGCTGGCAACCCCCGGCGAGTTGATGCGGTTTAATCCAAAAACACGGAAGTACGATTATTTCAGAAACGATCCATACGATACCAACTCTATCAGCGATAATACTGTTTCAAGTGTTTATACAGACAGAACCGGAATATTATGGGCAGGAACCGCCGGGCAGGGAATAAATATCTATGACCCCCGGGCGAACAGGTTTTTAACACTGCTGAGAGAAAAAGATACAAATTCGCGGATCTCGGGTTTTAGTATTCGCTCGATACTCGAAGATAACAAGGGGATGGTTTGGGTTGGGACGGATGTGCTTTTCCGCTGGGACCGTGTTAATAATGAATTAAAAAGTTACGAAACAAGTTCAAACACACCCAACGATTTTGGAAATACCGGCCCCTGGTCGATTATAGAAGATTCAAAAGGAATAATCTGGACAGCTACCAGCGAGGGTGTATATCGTTACGATCCGGAGAATAATAAAATCAGGCAATATAAATTTGATCCCAAAAATCCAGGCGGCTTGCCGGAAAAAGACGTTTACACGGTTTTTGAGGATCGCCAAAAAAACATCTGGGTAATCACAGAATTTTACCTTTGTAAATTAAAAGATAGTGAAAAGGGGGTTTTTGAACATTCGCTGCGGTTACCGATTTCGAAAAACAGCACAACCCCAAAATCAGTAGTATACCAGGATGAACAAAATATTTTTTGGATTGGAACAAGAGAAGGATTAATCCGATACAACCATGAAACAAAACTGGTTACCCATTTTAAAAGCAATGCAGTAAAAAATACCAGCCTGAACAATGATTTTATAAAATCAATTTGTCCCGATCCCTTTGAACCGGAAACCTATTTGTGGATTGGTACCGGTGGAGGTGGGCTGAACCGCATTAACAAACAGCAAAATACAGTTGAATATTTTACAGAAGAAGATGGGTTGCCCAACAATGTTGTTTACGGAATTTTGCCTGATAAAAACAATAACCTTTGGTTAAGTACCAACAAAGGATTGTCAAAATTTAATTCCAGAGAAAAAATCTTCAGAAATTACAATGTGAAAGACGGGTTACAAAGCAATGAATTCAACACCGGCGCTTATTACAAAAGCAAAAGTGGCGAACTGTTTTTTGGAGGAATTAAAGGCTTAAACTATTTTTACGGAGAGAACATCGTAAATAACCCATATACACCTTCCGTGGTTTTAACCAATCTGAAAATTGACAATGAAACAATTTCGCCCCGGAAAAAAAACCCATTTATCCAAAAATCGCTGGCGGCAACAAAGCAGGTTACCCTTACACACAAAAATGATATCATCACTTTTGAATTTGCAGCTCTTGATTTTTCAGCGCCAGAAAAAAACCGGTACGCCTATAAACTTGAAAATTTTAATGATGCATGGATAAACTCGGGCGCAGTAAGAAGTGCCACTTATACAAACCTTCCTCCCGGTGACTATATATTCAAAGTAAAAGCATCAAACAACGATGGAATATGGAACGAGGAGGGAACAAGTGTGATGATAACCGTACAACCTCCCTGGTGGAGAGCATGGTGGGCTTATGTTTTTTATATTGTGTTTTTCGTTTATTCATTTTGGATACTCCGTCGATATGAACTAAACCGGTTAAAACTTAAAAATCAGCTGAGAATTGAAAAAGTAGAAAGTGATACACTGCGCAAACTTGACCAGTTAAAATCGCAGTTGTTTGCAAATATCTCACATGAGTTCAGAACCCCGTTAACACTCATTTTGGGCGAGATTGAAAATGTTATGTCCACAAATATAGCACCCACAAACAAAAATAAACTTCAGATAGCAAATAAAAATGCCCAAAAATTGCTTGGTCTGATTAACCAGTTGCTTGATCTTTCAAAAATAGATGCCGGAAATATGGAGTTACGTCTTGAACAAATGAACCTCATTTCTTTTTTGAAAAACATTTTCTTCTCTTTCGAATCGCTCTCAGCATCAAAAAAAATTATACTCCTTTTTAATTCTGAAAAGGAAAACATCCCGCTCCGTTTTGATTCCGGTAAAATGGAAACTATTTTTTATAACCTCTTATCAAATGCATTTAAATTTACCGATGGGCCGGGGGAAATTCAGCTTTCTGTAAAACTCAGGGACGCATCGAAAGTTGAAATCTCGGTAGAAGATACCGGAATTGGAATCGCCGGGGAACAT
>JAFGDX010000388.1 GCA_016931875.1 Prolixibacteraceae bacterium | reverse complement strand
GGTGCTAATTTTTCTCTATCTGGGCAATTATTTTTTCTTTTAGTATTTTCAGGGAAATGGGTTTGGCAACATAATCGTCGCACCCCGATTCAAAAGCTTTTTCCTTGTCTCCTTTCATTGCATAAGCCGTTTGGATGATAACGGGGAGATGGGGAAATTTACTTTTTAAAATGCGTGTGGCTTCATAACCATCCATTTCCGGCAACTGCACATCCATTAAAACCAAATCGGCCCCGTTTGTTTCAATAAAGGCAATCCCTTCTTTTGCGTTGTCGAAATTTTTATGTTCAAACCCCAGCATGTCAATCGCAATATTCAGATACTCGGCGCTGGCGGTGTTATCTTCAATTGAAATAATTCGTTTTGTTGTCATTCCCCAAAAATATTACTGCATTTTTAAATCTTTCCTAAACTTACAATAAAATACAGAACCCTTTTCTTCTTTTGATTCCAGCTGAATGGTCCCCCCAAGTTTGTTCATAATGGCGGCGTTTATGGCAAGCCCCAACCCGGAACCTTCGTATTTTCTCGAGTCTCCTTCTTCAGCCTGCCTGAACGGTTCAAAAATAATTTCCGATTTCTCTTTTCCTATTCCAATTCCTGAATCTTTTACAAACAAAGTTATTTCTTTATGGTTCGAATCAAAATATCCGAAATAAATAAATCCTTCATTGGTAAATTTAAACGCATTATCGAGCAAATTTTCCAAAACATGTTTTACCTTGTTTTTATCGCCAACCAGAATGTGATTTTTGTCTTCGCAGAGTTGTACAGAAAAATTGATATCAGGTAATTTTTTGGCGTACAAATCTTTATACAAATCAAACAATTCCTGCAAAACCTCATTCACATCAAACGGAGCGTATTCTACTTTTATCTGATTCGACTGCAGCATTGACATTTCAATAATATCATCAATCACCTTAATAAGTCTTCTTCCTGAATGCTCGATGATGTCTCCGTAATAAGTCAGCTTCTCCGGGTCGGTAACTCCGGAACAAATAATATTTGAAAACCCGAGAATACCATTTAAAGGTGTTCGTATTTCGTGACTTAAATTGGTGAGAAAAATACTTTTCAAACGGCTGCTTTCTTCTGCTTTTTCCTTGGCAATTTTTAAATCTTCAACTATCTGTTTTTTTTCTGTAATATCTTCTTTAATCGCCACATAATGTTGCAGCTTTTGGTTTTCGTCAAAAATGGGCGCAATTACGGCACTTTCCCAGTATAAACTTCCATCTTTCCTTTTGTTACAAAATTCACCATACCAGTTTTTTCCTGAACTGATGGTTTCCCATAAATTTTTATAAAACTTTTTATCTGTAAAACCCGATTGTAAAATTCGCGGGTTTTTCCCGATAACCTCGTTGTATTCATACCCGGTAATTTTGGTAAATCCCGGATTTACATACTGAATATCGCCTTTTGTGTTTGTAATTACCAATGAAAGAGGTGTTTGCTGGATGGTTTGCGTTAACAGGTTTAATCTCGACTGGTTTTCCTTGAGTTCGGTAATATCCCGGCCAATACCCACCAGTCCGATTATGTTATTCTCCTGGTCTTTCAGCGGAAACTTGGATGTTAATATCACCCGGTTTTTATCTCCCGAAGGCAAAATTTCTTCGCGGTTAATGATGGTTTCACCATTTTCCAATACTTTCCGGTCATCAGCGGTGTACACATCGGCAATATCTTTCGGGTAAATTTCATAATCAGTTTTCCCAATAATTTCTTCCACGCCTGCCACACCGCTGTTAATCGCATCTCCTTTGTTTGCAACTAATTTCCGGTACTGAACATCTTTCATATAAATAGCATCCGGAATATTGTCGATTACCGTACGTAAAAGCTGATTGGTTTTGCTTAACTCCTCCTCGGCATTTTTGCTTTCGGTAATATCCTGAATGGTTCCGTGCAAAATGCGGTTGTTTGCCTGTTGTTTAAAATCCTGCGGAAGCCGGCAAATAATTTCCACCCACTTTCGTTTGTTCCCGGGCAATTGCAGTTGAATTTGAATTTCCAGCGGCACTCCGGTTGTTACTGTTTCTTCAAGTGCTGCGTTTAGCTTTCTGAAATCCTGCTCTGAATAATAGTTTTTATACTCCGATACTTCAATAACTCCCAATGCCGGATCTCTTTCCCAAATCTCAAAAACCTGTTCCGACCAGTAAATTTCCTGATCGGGCAGACTGTATTTCCAACTTCCGATCTTAGCAAACTGCTGTGCCATCTTTAAATCCAAAAGGCTTTCTTTTAGCGCCTTTTCCGATTTTACCCTTTCGCTAATATCGGTAAACGTTATGGCAAAATAGTTTTTTTGAGGCGAATAGGCGGCCACTTCAAAATGTTTGCCAAGCAAAACCGAATAATCTGAAAAAGTAATGGGTTTCCCGGTTAATGCAACTTCGCCGTAACGTTCAATCCATGTTTTTTCGGTTTTGGGAAGGACTTCCAGAATCCGCTTATTGATAATTTTTTCGCGTTTTACGCCAATAATTTTTTCAAATTTTGTGTTTACATCCAGAAAAACATAATCAACCGGTTTTCCGTGTTTATCAGTGATTATTTTATGAAAAGCAAAACCGCTGTTCATATTACTAAAAAGATGCTTCAGATTGTTTTCGTTTTCAACCAGCGCTTTCTGTGCTTTTTCAGTTTCCGTAATGTCGTGAATTACGCCAAAAACCATACGTTTGTCTTCACGGTATTCCGCAATTGATTGAATACAACGTATCTCGCCGTCAGCCGGCCTTTTTATCTGAAATTTAATGTTGTAAGGTTTTCCGGAACGGATAAGATTTTCGAGCTCCCGGTTCAGTTTTTTTCTGTATTTCCGGAGCGGGTACTTTTGTGCTTCCTCAAGATTAATCCGGTTGGAAGAAACTCCGTAAATTTTCATGGCCCCGGCAGAAGCAATCATCATTTTTTCATCAAGGTTGAATTCCCAGTAGCCAAAAGCTGCCAG